>CAZIMR010000296.1:0-2272 GCA_964540215.1 uncultured Puniceicoccaceae bacterium | reverse complement strand
ATGGTCACACGATCACCGAATTCACCACAACCATGTCGATACGGACAAAGACCCCTACTCGATTAAAAAAGGATTTTGGTATGCGCATGTGCTTTGGCTATTCGACTATCAACGTAGTTATGATGCAGCACTGGTCCCAGACTTATTAAAGAATCCGCGGGTCGTGTTTCAAGATCGCTACTATGGGTTGTTTGTCTTCACCGTAAATCTGGCCGTTTTTGGTATAGGTTGTTTATTCGTTGGGCCATTTGCATCCTTTTATTTCGGCCTGCTTCTGCGTATCGCAATGATCCATCACAGTACCTGGTTCATTAACTCATTATGCCACACGTTCGGCTCGAAGACTTATGCGCGCGAATTGAGCGCAGTCGACAATGCCCTCTTGGCACTGCTTACTTTTGGTGAGGGTTACCATAACTACCATCATGCGTTCGCAGCGGACTATCGTAATGGTATTCGTTGGTACCATTTCGATCCTTCGAAATGGACAATCTGGCTCGCGTCCAAACTTGGCATGGCTGACAAGCTGCGAGTCATCAATGATATCGCCTTGCAAAAAGCCCTCATACTAAAGGACAAGCAACTGATCCTTGGATACTTGGAAGTCGAAATGGATGACGCCGCAGCTGAGCTCAAAAAAAAGCTCGAAGAGGTCTCTGCAGTTTTTGAAGAAAAAGCAGCAGTCATCGTGCTCAAAGCACGTGAGCTCAAACGCGCGAGCGATGACCAAAAGAAATCACTTCAAATAGACATCAAGGCGCAACGTGCCTCTCTCAGGATTACGTGGAACGAATGGATCGCCCTGACCAAACAAGTTGCGAAGCAATACAATCTAGCACACTAGCCAAGTCACGACGCGCCACTTTTGTGTAACAAGACGTGTGACACAACGACCCCTTTTATTGTACCAACCAAAGGCCACAACCCAGCGGCGGAATGTGCGCGGTGTTGTTTCCAATTGGGATGCGTGCGGAGACTAAGCCAGTCCCCTTGAAGCGTTCATGATCCGCTATTTGAAGTGCCTCCTCAAAGTAATTTGTATCGCAAGTAATATTAGCATATTCCAAATGTGGATTCACTGCGAAGATTAACATCGGCGCGTCGATACTACGATCCGCATTGTAAATTGCGACCGTCGCGCTCGAGCCCTCCGCGACGAAGAACTTTAGATACCCATCCTTCAATGTACCGTCATAGCGCAATGCCTGCCCGGATGCCGAAAGGCGAAATGCGATCCAATTGCGAAAATAAGCATGCGTGCCTGAGTAGACCAAGCGACGATTGTAATCGAGCGCGTTCACGTCGCCGCGTTGATAGGTGTTGGAAATGCCGAGCTTCGAGCGCATGAAGTCCTGCCCTGCCGCGAGCATTGGGACGCCGAGTGAAGTAAACAGCACCGCTGCCATCATATGTGTGCGGCGGCGGTCGAGTAATGTGGGGTCAGTGCCATCCTGCGCAGCGCGCTCGGTGATACGATCCATCCAGCATTGATCGTCGTGCGACTCAGTGTAATTGATCGTCTGCGCCGCAAAGCGACTACTCGACGGAGAACCCGCCAAGAAATACTGGATCGAATCTTGATTCCCTTTGCCGCAAACATAGTCAGCGATCGATTCGCGAAAACCATCATTCCACGAAGCAAATCCAGTCTCTTTTAATTCATCTTGAATGTGACCACGGAAGCTCCATGGCTCCGCGATTAAAATAATTGAAGGCTTCACCTTCTTCAACTCGACTTCAATTTCGCGCAATACCTCAATCCCGATCAGCTCAGCTAGATCAAATCGAAAGCCGTCGACATCGTAGGTCTCAATTAAATGCGTCAAACTTTCGATGATGAGTCGACGCGCCATTGGTGTATCGCAGCGCAAATCGTTGCCGCAGCCACTCCAATTCATCAAGTCGTTGGCCTCATCCATGTGAAAGTAGTAGAATTTATCCACAAACAGCAGATGGTTTGGCTCACCTACGTGGTTATAGACTACATCAATAATTACCGCGATGTCCTGATCATGAAAGTCCTGCACTAAGCCGCGAAATTCTTCAATTTGCGATGCTTTCTCAGGATCTAGGGCATAGCTACTCTCCGGCGAAAAGTAGTTCACCGTCATATAGCCCCAGTGGTAATCTTCTGCCTGGAGGTTATCAAACTCTTGAATCGGCTGCAGCTCGATCGCGTTGACACCGATCTCCTGCAGATAGGAGCCCTCGGCTTTAAGCCATTTGCGCAGTCCAGCATAGCCTCGACGCTCCTTTGTAGTTAGTTCAATCG
>CAZIMR010000295.1:0-2282 GCA_964540215.1 uncultured Puniceicoccaceae bacterium | reverse complement strand
AAAAGCCCCCAGTCGTTTGACTGAGGGCTTAAAAAATGGAGCGAGCGAAGAGGTTGCCTGAGGCTGCGCCTCACTGCTGCGCAGCGACCTAGCGGTCGGCCCATCTCCGCACGCAAGCGTGCTCCGTCAAACTCTCGGGAGAGTTCTCACCTCTTCACTATTGCAACAAAAAGCCCCCAGTCGTTTGACTGAGGGCTTAAAAAATGGAGCGAGCGAAGAGGTTCGAACTCTCGACATCCACCTTGGCAAGGTGGTGCTCTACCAATTGAGCTACGCTCGCTTCTTTGGAAGAAGTCGCAGAGAATTCCAAATTCGCCCCTGCTGTCAATGCGTTTTTGAAAAAAATGGCTGAAGTCGCGCGAAATAGAAAAATACCTGATTTTTAGTGTGAAAATATAAATTATTACAAATTAGTGCCGATTTGTGTGGCTTTTCTAAATAAACCCCATAGACAGTAACTTTTAATTCAGGAAATAATACATATGGAAACAGGAATAGTAAAATGGTTCAGCTCTGAAAAGGGTTACGGCTTCATCACGCCAGACAATGGCGGAACGGATCTTTTCGTTCATCACTCAGAAATTCAGATGGATGGCTATGCCTCCCTCGACGAAGGCCAAAAGGTTACATTCGAAATCGGCTCAGGACCAAAAGGTCCCTGCGCTACGAATGTAAATGCCGCTTAATTTCGATTACATTGACGCTTTATAGCGTTACTTTACAAGAAGCGCCCTAACGGGCGCTTTTTTTTGTGCCAACAACGCACAGTACAATTCTAGCCTGCAACCGATCCAGCAAGGTCAATTCCATACGGGTTGGCACGATCGGCAGCTACAACTGCTTCGAATATGCACTGGAACCCACGCCCACGCAGCAAACTGACCGACTCAATCGGTAATGACTGGTCACTTCGCTCATCCGCCTAGCCTCTAGCCGCCTGGCTCAATAACAACAGTACCTAAATGTGACATTCCAATCGAACGGACGGATCTAAGATATGACCTTGGCAGATTTCAGCGGCGCGTTCGCCAACTTCACGATCCCCCAGATGATTAAGCCAAGCGATGACAACGCGGCAAGTACAGCGAATACAAATCCCTTTACGATAAGTCCGACGAAGCGACCAAAACTGAATGGTGAGAACGAAAAGATGCGCGACTCTGCCCCTCCAGTTACATCAATCGAGACCTGACCCGCGTTGCTTAATTCGACATAGCCAATGCTCTGACGTGCGCGACCGCTCAAACTAAATAGCGAATTAGAATCACTGACGAAATCGAGCGGCATTCCGCCCTGCTCGGTGATTTCGATCATTAAACCATCTGGCAATTCAATCGGATTATCATAAGTTCGACCATCATACACGGTCTGATAATCATGCCATAAATAATAGCGACCCGGGCTATCGACAAATGCAATGGCAGCACCTGGCACTTCGAATTCGAGGAGGTCGACACTATCGCTCCCAAGCGTCAGAACGATGAGAAATGGCACGCCTATTGCGCCCATTCCAAATACGACCACTCCCGCAATGATTTGTTTAGCTCCAGCCTTCATCTGAATTGTTATGAACGCCGTTTCTTTGGCAGACCTTTAGCATTATAAACGGCTTTCTTGCGCTTGTGAACTTTAGTCTTAGCTCCGCCACTGGCGCCGCCACCGTGCTTGCCCGTTTGCAGCGTTTCGATTTGGTCGCGTAGTATCGCTGCTTTTTCGAATTCAAGTTTTTGTGCAGCTTCGAGCATCTCGCTCTCTAACTCAGCAATGACATGCACGACATCAACGTCGGCTGACTCAGCGACGAGTAAGTCCTGCGATTCGCTCTCATCGTAACGCTTTCCAGGCGTTTGCAGGCTATCATCGATGCTTCGTGTGACACCCACTGGAGTGATGTCGTGTTCAAGATTGTAAGCCAATTGCTTTTCTCGACGGGCACTCGTCACCTCCAATGTCTGAACGATCGATTTCGTCATGACGTCGGCATACAGAATCACACGTCCCTTTTCGTGACGCGCGGCGCGACCTGAGGTCTGAATCAGACTCGTTGCACTGCGCAAAAAGCCCTCCTTGTCGGCATCGAGAATCGCCACCAGCGCAACCTCTGGCAAGTCGAGCCCCTCACGCAGCAGATTGACTCCCACCAACACATCAAACTCTCCCAGTCTCAAGCGACGCAGAATCTCAACACGCTCAATCGCATCGATATCCGAGTGCAGATATTCCACACTCAAGCCCGCTTCACGCAAATAATCACTCAAATCTTCCGACATACGCTTGGTCAA
>CAZIMR010000294.1:0-2293 GCA_964540215.1 uncultured Puniceicoccaceae bacterium | reverse complement strand
TGTATTCATCTTCGGTGCGAAGGCTGCGCCAGGCTACGCATTGGCGAAGAACATCATCCGTGCGATCAACAAAATTGCCGAAAAGGTAAATAACGACTCGCGGATCAATGATATGATCAAGGTTGTCTTCCCGCAAAATTACCGTGTTACCATGGCCGAGAAGATGATTCCGGCTGCCGACCTTTCTGAGCAGATTTCGACTGCTGGTAAGGAAGCCTCAGGGACAGGGAACATGAAGCTTGCGCTGAATGGTGCGCTGACCATCGGCACCCTCGATGGTGCGAATGTCGAGATCTGTGAAGAAGTCGGCGAAGAGAATATCTTCATCTTTGGACAAACGGTCGATGAGGTCGAAGCAATGAAGGCTCAAGGCTATAACCCCTACGATTATTACAATAGTAATTGGGAGTTGAAGTCGGTGATCGATTGGTTGCGTTCCGATTACTTTACACCCGGCGAAAAAGATGCTTTTGCACCGCTTTGCAGCAGCCTCTTAGAAGGTGGTGATCCATATCTTTGCTTGGCTGACTATGCGGACTACATTCGCGCTCAAGAAGAGGTGGATAAGGCATTCAGTGATAAGCCGCGTTGGGCAAAGATGGCGGTCATCAACACTGCGAAAATGGGTAAGTTCTCATCTGATCGCACGATTGGTCAATATGCCGAACAGATCTGGAACTTGAAGCCAGTGAAGGTTGGTAAATAAGCAACGTATAGCTAAGCTTTTACCAGTGCTGGCGCAGGCCATGCGTTTGTATGGGACGCAGCGGCAGAAGATTTGCATGTCTGTACCTCAGTCGCTTTGTAGGAGCTTGAGTAACGCAGCCAGAGTTATAGGCGCCCAACTTATCCTTCTTCAACCAAGCTGGCCTCTTTAATCAAGCGGCAGAACGCTTTCTTCGTGAGTTGTTTGTGTGTGCCATCTTTGGTGAACGGATCCTCCATCATTTTAAAGTTCACGCTAAGGCGCTCTAATTCAACAATGCGTATGTAGCCAGTTGCGTTTTTCCAGATTTGTCCCTGTTTGAGTTTCATCGCTGCGTTTTGGATGTGCTTTGCCGGAGAGTCGAGATTTGTTTATTGTCCAGCTTGTGCGCGTTGCATCGCACGAGCGGCATCTTCGGGGCGGTTGAGCTGCCCGTATGCGAGTGAAAGATTATACCACGCGCGACTGAAGCTAGGCTCGATGGCGACGGTTTCTTCTAAAAATCCGGCTGCGCTTTCGAGATCTTTTCGCTCGGCTGCGAGCAGTCCCAGTGAATATGGGAAGGAAGGGTTTTTCGGTGCTAACTCCCAGCCCAAGTAGAGTGTTTTTTGGGATGCTTGGTTGAGGCCTGCGCCGCTCAGTAAAATTGCGGCTTGATGATACATTTCTGGGTTGAGCTGATCCATCAGGATCGCGCGCTCGACATATTTCTCAGTGTCTGCACTGCGTCCTTCGCTATTGGCCTCATTTGCAAGCATCAGTAGGGTCTGTGGGCGATCGGTGTTGAATGCGTTATATTCCTCCCATTCTTTTTTCGCGATAGAATCAGGGATTGGTTGATTCGCGGCGATGCCACGCGCTGCTGCGATGCGGACGCTACGTGAACTGTCGGCGAGCGTTTCAATTGCGGCATCGGCTTGCCCAGCACCGCCTAGTATGCCGACTGCACGGCTGCGGACCATTGGGTTGGCGTCGCTGAGCAGTGCTTTGAGTACGTTGACCACAGATTGATTGGGCAGGTAGTTGCCTAGCAGGCCAGTATAGGCAGCGCGCCAACCAGGTAGGTCTTCGTCTTTTAATAGCTCGAGCAGCTTCGGTAGTGCACTTGGATCGAAGTTGTGAGCGGCTGCGATAATGCGGGCACGCTTGCGCTGGCGGTTATCGACCATCTTCTCGCCATACCATTGCTCTGACCATTCGACCGCCCAATCGACACTCTCGTCAGTGTGACATTTGTTGCAGGCGTTGGGGATGCCGAGTTCTTTGGTGAGCAGTGGGTCTGGGGAAAGAAAGGCGTGATCGCCGCGTGGGTCGACTTGCATGTAAGTGGTTTTCGACATGTGGCAATTCACACACATATTACCCGTGCTGCCTTCGCTGTGGAAGCTGTGGGCGATGGGTTCGATGACTGGCGCATTTTCAACCCCGCCAGAGTGGCAACGCATGCAAAGCAGGTTGTTCTCAATCGGTAAGATTGTTTTAAGCGTGTGTGGGTTGTGGCAATCTTTGCAGCTCACCCCAGCATGTGCCATGCGGCTCATCTGAAACGAGCCATAGACGAAGTCTTCGTCAAGGCTTTGTCCATCA
>CAZIMR010000293.1:0-2301 GCA_964540215.1 uncultured Puniceicoccaceae bacterium | reverse complement strand
CATTACCTGCGCAAGTCGACCTGTATGCACTGATGGCGCAGGCTGGAGATGCCAGCGAAGTGACGCTCTATAACTATCAGACAGACGATGTGTGGTGTCGCGATTATGGCCCGTTATTTTTACTGAACGAAGACGGCACTGAGCTGTGTATCACTGATTGGACTTATAATGCCTGGGGCAATAAGTACCCATTGCAGCAACAAGACAATAATGCGTCAGCATGGATAGCTGATCAGGTCGGTGCCCGTCGGTTCGTCTTCGATACTGTTCTTGAAGGGGGCGCGATCGAGAGTAACGGCGCGGGCCAGCTCTTAACCACTGAGATGGTATTACTGAACTTAAACCGCAATGGTGAAATAGTTAAACAGCAGATCGAAGCATGCCTCGCAACTGGGCTCGGGATCGACGAAGTCCTCTGGCTACAGGATGGTCTCGTAGGTGATGATACCGATGGGCATATCGATAATATCGCACGTTTTTTTAAGCATGATGGTATCTTAATGGCGTCGGTTACCGATCCAGAAGACGACAATTTCGCGGCACTGAGTGAGAACACTCGGCGGATTCAAGGCTTCAGGACACCGACGGGGCAGCCGTATGCGTCTGTTGCTCTGCCTTTGCCAGAACCGATTTATCTTAATGGTGAGCGCCTAGCCGCAAGCTACATGAATTATCTGGTTCTTAATGGTGCGGTGCTCGTGCCGACCTACGGCCAGCCGCAGCGCGATGCCTTAGCCTTGAAAATCATCGCTGATTGTTATCCTAGTCGTGAGGTTGTCGGCTTCGATTGCCGCGACATCATCCGCGAGGGTGGTGCGATCCATTGCATGAGTCAGCAGCAACCGGCAGTGTGCAGTCTAAGCTAAGTTGGCAGCTGTGTGCGGTAGGCTGAGTGGGTTGTTCAAAAGACGGCATGTTGCCCGCAAACCGATTCATATTTTGCTGTGTTACCTGGCGACTACCTCAGGTTGTGTTATTGGGGGACGTTCGGGACATTAACTCTGTCGAGTGAGTCCCATTAGGAATTCGCGGTTGCCATCCGTGCCTTTGATCGGGGAGTCCATTGTGCCAATGAGTGTCGCTCCGGTGAGCTGCTCGAGGGCAAATGATTGAATGTTTGCCAAAATACGCTGTTGGATTGCTTGGTCACGGATGATCCCGCGACCGGCATCGACTTCGCGCTTTTCGGCTTCGAACTGTGGTTTTACCAGAGCGATCAATCGGCCTTCGGGCGCGAGGAATTGCCACACTGCTGGCAGTACCTTGGTGAGCGAAATGAAGGAAAGGTCCATGACGATCAGTGGATAATTATCGAAAGGTAAGTCGCCGATCTGTAAGTGGCGTGCATTGGTCTTCTCGATATTGGTGACGCGCGGGTCTTGGATGAGTTGGTTGTGCATCTGTGCGCGGCCGACATCAACACAGGTTGCGCTGATTGTACCGCGTTGAAGACAGCAATCAGTAAAGCCGCCTGTGGAGGCACCGACATCGAGGTGGCGCAGTCCGGTGACATCTATTTTGAATTGATCCAGAAAGCCTTCGAGTTTGTCTCCTCCTCGACTGACAAAGCGGGGAGGGGATTCGACTTCAACAGGCGTATCGGCAGGTAGGCTCCGGCCAGGCTTATCCAGTCGATCGGTGCCGAGCTTGACTTTACCAGCTAGGATTAGAGCTTTAGCGCGTGAGCGAGTGTCGGCGAGTCCTTGGCAAACGAGTAGTTCGTCGAGTCGAATCTTTTTAACGGTAGGCATGTTAATGTGAGGGCATGTCGTCGGTAGGACTCGCTGAGTTGCTTGGTCTGACGGATGGCCCTGTTGAGGGCATTGCGATATCGCTTGAACGAATGTGTAAGTCGCTTTGTGGGTAAGGGATCTCGATGTTATTTTCTTTAAACGTGTCCCAAATATTGAGCAGTACTTGACTTTTTACATTGGCGACACCGTTAGTCGGATCTGAGATCCAGAAGCGTAGTTCGAGGTCGATCGAGCTATCACCAAATCCGAGCACGTGGCAAACCGCTGCGGGCTCTGATAAGACGCGGTTAATCGACTGTGCAGCAGTAATGACCAGCTCAATGCATTGATGCGGGTCTGAATCATAGGACACGCCGATCGGTACTTTCATGCGCACGAGGTTGTTGGTAAAAGTCCAATTGATTACACGTTGTGTGATTAAATCTTCGTTCGGGATTAGATGCTCGGTGCCGTCGCGTGTGATCACAGACGCATAGCGTGCACGCAGGTTATTGATCCATCCATAGGTGCCGTCGATTTCGATTACGTCGCCAGGTTTGATGGAATT
>CAZIMR010000292.1:0-2302 GCA_964540215.1 uncultured Puniceicoccaceae bacterium | reverse complement strand
GGATACGACGAGGCCAGAAAACGCTACAAAGAACACGTTTATAGCATTGGCGTGTTTCCTCTCGATTTCTGGCTATTTTCACGGCTTGCATGGCAACGAATTCAACCGGACGTCATTATTATGACCGAGAGTGAACTTTGGCCTGAACACTTGCATCGAGCGCGTAACAACGGCATCCCCACATTCCTAATCAATGCACGCATCTCAGATAGAAGCTTTAAGCGTTATCAAGAGGTACCCAGACTCGCAAAACGCTTGCTACAAAAGCTGGACTACATTTTCGCAGCCAGCGATCTAGATCAAGCTCGTCTCATTGAGCTGGGCGCCAATGCAGACACCACCGCATCCACTGGCAGTATAAAATTTGACGTCACTATTGGGGCGCAACTCGACCAGATCGCCCACACGGCACTCTGCGAAGAGCTAGGGTTTGGCCACCAAGCCGAACAAGGGCCACCGTTCATCTTACTCGGATCTTCGACTTGGCCGGACGAAGAAGCCACCCTCCTGAGCATTCAAGCGAGTGTCATTGCGACAGGCGTCGATTGCCGCCTGCTGTTAGTACCTCGCCATGCAGAGCGTCGTGCGGAAATCATACGCTTGCTCAAACAACAGCCGCTCACTTGGCATCAACGCTCACAAAATACAAAGACTCCAAAGAACGTCAGTATTCAGTTGGCTGACACCACTGGTGAGCTCGCTCGCCTGACGCAAGTGGCGGACCTAGCCTTCGTTGGTAAAAGTCTTGAGCCAAATACTGGTGGGCAAACACCGATCGAAGCAGCTGGCATTGGCATACCGATTTTAATGGGGCCAAACATGACAAACTTTAAGGCAGTGGCAAAATCTTTAGTGCTGAGTGGTGCAGCGCTATACGCGACTGACGAAAATCACCTCAAAACACTCGTCCTCGACCTCGCCAAAGACTCGAAGAAACGCACTGTAATGTCACAAGCAGGCAGCGACTGGCACACAAATAATAAAGGCAGCAGCGCGCGGATCGCTGAATCGATTCTGGCCGCGCTAAAGTAAGGAATTGCTAGATGGTACCAACTACACTTCGGAAGCTTCGTATGGCACCATATTAGGCGGCGCGACGCCCAAAGCTGCTTCCATTTTCGTCAAGGCCTCAGAATGCTCATCCCGTTGATCAGTGTAATTCCTTACAGCAGTGAAGATCGATGCTGGCGCTTGAAATATACCGAAATAGGCAAATCAAGGAATTCCATTTAGAAGAATGACAAGGCTGCCCATGCAACGCTAAAACAAAAAAAGCCCGCGACAAATCGCGGGCTTTTTGATGAAAAAAATCGATGATCGATACTAGACGAACTTCTTAAATAGCAGCGTCGCATTATGTCCGCCAAATCCAAGGTTGTTACAAATCGCAACGTTCACTTCCGCCTCACGCATCGCGTTGGGCACGCAATCGAGATCACAATCGGGATCAGGTTCTTCGTAATTGATCGTCGGTGGAATCTTACCATCACGAATCGCAAGCGCACAAACCGCAGATTCAATCCCCCCCGCAGCGCCGAGCAAGTGCCCGGTCATGCCTTTAGTGGAACTAACAGGAATGTTATATGCATGTTGACCCAGCGCTTTCTTAACCGCGGCAGTCTCAAACTTATCGTTATATGGAGTCGAGGTGCCGTGTGCATTGATATAATCAACGTCTTCCGGTTGCAGACCCGCTTGCTTGATCACCTTGGAGATAGCAACCGAAAGTGCCTTACCTTCTGGATCGGGAGACGTCACGTGATACGCATCACAGGTCGCACCATACCCAGCAATTTCACAGTAGATCGTAGCACCGCGTGCCTGCGCATGCTCCAAAGTCTCCATAATTAAGACTCCAGCGCCCTCACCCATCACAAAACCATCACGGCCTTTATCAAAAGGACGACTCGCACGTGTGGGCTCGTCATTGAAGTTTGTACTCATCGCTTTCATCGAACAGAATCCGGCGTAACCAAGCTCGGTTACGGCAGCTTCGCTACCTCCAGCGATCATGACGTCGACATCATTGTCGCGCAACATACGGAATGACTCGCCGATACTATGCGTGCCAGAGGCACAAGCACTGACGATCCCGTAATTGGGACCACGAGCACCCACCTCAATCGCCACGACGCCACTGGCGATATTTGCGATCAAAGAAGGAATCATGAATGGAGACACCTTGCGCGGGCCCTTCTCAAAGAGACGGCGGCTTTGTGTCTGAGTTGTCAACATCCCACCAATACCGGAACCAACGAGCACACCAAAACGATCCGCATCCAACGTGGCCGGATCAATACCA
>CAZIMR010000291.1:0-2306 GCA_964540215.1 uncultured Puniceicoccaceae bacterium | reverse complement strand
AGACGTGTCTGCGCGCTAGTAAGCCCGACCATCCTTGTTCTCGAAGTAATTGATGAAGGCTTTGTTCAACATCGCATAGCCTCCTGGAGTCGGATAATTGCCGGTAAAATACCAGTCACCATTATTGTTCGGCAGCGCTGCACGCATCTTCTCAACGGGCAAGAATACCACATCTAAATCACCCTGCCATGGAATGTTTTTGGGATAGACAAGATCGCCAATTTTTTTCGAAATTTGCTCGGCGGTGTAACGATCATACAAACGCTTCACGTGGTTGACTTGCTCGACTGCTGGAAGGTCCACTTGCGCCAAGCAATCGCGATAGACTTCCTTCAACAGGTCAGACTGCCCATCATCTTTAATCAGTTGGACCGTCGCCTTAAATGCGATGAACTTACCGAGCTCAGACATATCGATGCCATAGCAATCGGGATAGCGAATCTGTGGCGCAGTCGATGCGACGACGATCTTGCGCGGATTGGTACGGCTAAGAATCTTCAGAATCGACTCTTTCAGGGTGGTGCCGCGGACGATCGAATCATCGATACAAACAAGGCTATCATTGGGCTGAACAACCCCGTAAGTAATATCGTAAACGTGAGAGACGAGCTGCGCACGGCCCTTTTCTTGCGCAATGAAGGTGCGGAGCTTAACATCCTTATGAGCAATCTTCTCGCCTCGTGGCCAGTTGCCCATGATCAATTTGTCGATCAGCTGCTCGTCCAGCGTGCCTTCGGCATTTGCTTTGAGTAGTGCGTCCTTGACTTCCGTACGGCGATGCAAGCGAAGCGAATCGAGCAACCCATAATACGCGGTCTCGGCGGTGTTCGGCACGAAGCTGAATACGCTGTTGGCAAAGTCATTGTCGATACACTCAACCACCTGCTCCAACAATGCGCCGCCGAGCGCCTTACGCTCACGGTAGATGTCGGCATCGTTGCCTCTAGAGAAATAGATGCGCTCAAATGAGCAAGGCGTGATCGGACGTTCGGGTGTGAAACGATCTGAGTAGATCGTGCCATCGGCCTTGATTACCATCGCGGTGCCTGGTTCGAGCTCGCAGACATTCTCGATCGGCTGATCAAAAATCGTCATCAATGCCACGCGCTCCGAGGCGTATGCCACCACTTCGTCGTTTCGAAAATAGAAACATGGGCGGATGCCTTGTGGATCGCGCATCACAAACGAGTCACCATTACCGATCAAGCCAGCAATGGTATAGCCTCCATCCCAAGTCGCCGCAGCTTTTTTCAGAATACGAATGGGGTCGAGATCTTGGCTGATAATCTCTGGGATGAGCTTCCCTTCGACATTCTGATCACGCATCTGGTGGTAGATTGCGTCGTGGGCTTCATCGAGATGAAAGCCGACGTCTTCGAGTACCGCCTGCGTATCGGTACCGAATATGGGATGTTGGCCACGGTTGATTAGCTCGTTGTTGATGTCTTTCTCGTTGGTAATGGTAAAATTACCAGCGAGCATCAGGTTCTTAGTCGGCCAGTTCGACTGGCGCACGAAGGGGTGACAATTCGACGAGGAATACACGCCTGAAGTGCCGTAGCGTAAATGCCCCAGCAGCACTTCACCACCATAATCGAAGTGCTCCTTAACCGTATCTGGGAACTCTGGATGAATCACACCCGCATCCACCATCCCCTGATAGTCCTTGAGTTGCCCCTGGAAAATGCGCGACAACGGATTGGTTTTAATACTGCGCTGGCGCGCCATGTAGGCCTGCCCCGGATCGACATTAAGCTTCACACAGCCAATACCCGCGCCGTCTTGGCCACGGTTATGCTGCTTCTCCATCAGGAGGAACAACTGATTAAAGCCATACAGCGGTGTGCCATATTTTTCTTGATAGTAAGCCAAGGGCTTGAGGAGGCGGATCATTGCGATACCGCATTCGTGCTTAAGGAAGTCGCTCATAGATGGGAAAAGACAAGTCGAGGGTAAAAGGCTTTTTTCCGCTGTGGCGATGCTAAGTTGTAAATTTGTTTTAATTCAGTACGTAAGTCAGTCGTAGAGGGGTCTGCGAGCATCATGTCTTATCTGGATACAACACCACACCCGCGTCGGAAATACCGCGCTTAAACAGATGCTCGGTATTAGCGGGCTCAACATGCACCAACACCTTGGAAACTTCCGGATGTTGCTCACGAAGGCGCAGCTTCACTTCCCGCGCGACTTGGTGCCCCTGCTCGACCGTAATACTAGGGTCCACTTGTAGATGTAGGTCGATCTCGTAGACATCGCCGACCCGCCGCACCCGAAAGTCGTGATAAGCGAGCGCACCGGGCGTCGGC
>CAZIMR010000290.1:0-2323 GCA_964540215.1 uncultured Puniceicoccaceae bacterium | reverse complement strand
AAGCCACGCATCGAATATACTGACGAACACGAATTTAAATACCGCGTCGATTTCGACAATTTAGAAGTGACTGAAGACATCGCCGCGATTTGTGTGTCCCGCCCCACTAATCCGACCGGCAATGTATTGACCGACCACGAAATCGCCCTGCTCGCACAACTCGCCGAGGAGAATGGCATCCCGTTGATTATCGACAACGCGTACGGCGCGCCCTTCCCAAATGTCATTTTCACCGAGGCCACACCGATCTGGAATGATAATATCATCCTCACGCTCAGCCTCTCAAAGCTCGGCCTCCCCGGCACACGCACCGGCATCGTGATAGCCCAACCAGAGATCATCAAAGCCGTCGCCTCGATGACCTCGATCATGGGCTTGGCCAATACCAACACCGGCCAGGCGATCGCGCAACCACTGATCGAAAGCGGCGAAATCCTCCGCCTCAGCAATGAAGTGGTACAGCCCTTTTACCGTAAAAAATCCGTTCAGGCAAAAGCCTGGGTGAAACAGTATTTCGACCCAACACTCGATTACTACATCCACCGCAGCGAAGGCGCACTCTTTTTATGGGCATGGTTTAAAGGTCTGCCAATTACCTCTCGCGAACTCTACGAACGCCTCAAAGCACGCAACGTCCTCGTCGTGCCAGGCAGCTACTTCTTTTTTGGTCAAGACGACGTCGATTGGAAGCACCGCGATGAGTGTATCCGGATCAACTTCACCATGCCCGCAGAAGACGTGCAAGCTGGCATCCGCATCATCGGCGAAGAAGTCTCGAAAGCCTACGCTGCAGGCGCATCGATGGGACCGCACCTAGATTGAGCCACCAAGATGGACGAAGTAATTCGGCAGCTCTGCGAGACCATCGCAAGCGATGTCCCATCTCCGCTGCGCTACGTTAAACCCACGGCGCGGGTTCTTCATCCCAAATTCGCTGCGCTCATAGCCGGCACCTCTTCGAGGTGGTGGGCCCGGTGGGATTTGAACCCACGACCAAAGGATTATGAGTCCTCTGCTCTAACCACTGAGCTACAGGCCCGCTTGGAAAGTTTTGAACAAAAAGGGGTTTATCTCGGCGCGTCGAACTTTTTCGCAGAGGACTTCCCTCCTCAAGGTATTCCCTTCGGCAATGGCTGATTATACATGCCGCGAAAAACGTCAGAAAAATCAAGCACAGGATGATTGGCTGACTTTAGCTTATTAAATTCAACTACAGTCAAACCGAGAGCAACCAAAGCACTCGGCTAGAGTAATGCCGCAAACGCTACTGCCGCTGCCTGATAGACCGAGCTGCCTGCCTGCGGCGTGATCGTGCTGTCCGCCTCGGGTTGGCAAAAGCGCTGCTCGAGGGTGCCGAGGTCACAGCTCAGACTGTTCGAAGCCGCGCGCATCGCTGCACCTAGACCAACGGAACCGCTGACTACGAGACGCTGCACTTTGGCTTGAAAAATATCGGCAATGACTTGCGCAATCGCATCATTTTTCGATGCGCCACCGGTGAGGTAAATCACTTCAGGCTGTAACTGCATCCAGTCCGTGCGCTGTTTCATGTTGAGAAACTGCCCTTCAACGCAGGCACGTATCGATGCGTCGGCATCGGCCCAGTTTTCGAATGCTGCGCTGCCTTTCAAAATCGGCGCAGGGAGATCCACCCGTGGACTGGTTTCGGGGCGAAAGAACGGCAGCATGTAATTGCCATCATTGCCGCTTGGCGTATTGGCAAAGGCTTGCGTGAACTGATCCCAGTCATAGTCGAATTTATCTTTCACTGCTTCACGGGCAAGTGAGCCGTTCACAAAGCATTGCAGCGACATCGAGCCACCGCTGGGGTTGCCAAACACATGGCCGCAGCCAGCTGGATCGGCGACGACGCTCGGCATCGCGGCAAAAAACGTATCGGAGGTGCCGAGCGAAACGACCAGCTTACCAGGGCGACTCGCGCCCATACCGACGAGGCTACTGGGATTATCACCGGTGAAGATCGTCACCGGTACATCGGCAGCAAAGCCGTATTTCTTGGTAAAGTAGGCGCAGAGGCTACCAGCGATTGTGCTGCCAGGTTTAACAGCAGGCAGCTTTGCAAGCAGATCGGGCGCAGTGGCGTCGAGCAACTCTGAGTCCCAATCCCACGTGTCGATGTTGACTAGGTTCATGCCTGCCCCGTCGCCGGTATCGATCGGTGCGTCGGCGCCAATCAAGACACTACAGAGGAATGAACTGACCAAATGAATACGCGCCGTCTGCTCATACGCAGCTGGATCGTTTTTATAGAAGCGGCGTATTTGCGGGCCAGTGAAACGCTCGATCGCAATCGAGCCGGACT
>CAZIMR010000289.1:0-2324 GCA_964540215.1 uncultured Puniceicoccaceae bacterium | reverse complement strand
TCAAGCCCGCTTCACGCAAATAATCACTCAAATCTTCCGACATACGCTTGGTCAAGGTCGTCGCCAAGGTGCGTTCGCCCTGCTCGGTTGCCTTACGCACTTCGCCGATAAAATCTTCCACCTGTCCCTTGATCGGCCGAATTTCCATTCCTGGATCAACCAACCCCGTCGGACGAATCACCTGCTCAGCAATAACGGACGACACTTCTAACTCGAGTGCTGCGGGAGTGGCAGAAACATAAATCGTCTGGTCAGTGATCGACTCAAACTCGGCATAGGTTTGTGGACGATTATCCATCGCCGAAGGCAAGCGGAAGCCATACTCAACCAGGCGCTCTTTACGCGCGCGATCGCCATTATACATAGCGCGCACCTGCGGTAAGGTGGCGTGACTCTCATCGATAAAGAGCAAAAAATCATCTGGAAAGAAATCGATCAAGCAAAACGGTCGCTCACCTGGCTTGCGACCAGAGAGGTAACGGGAGTAATTCTCAATTCCCGTGCAGAACCCCATCTCCTGCAGCAACTCGATATCGTATTCGGTGCGCATCCGAATACGTTGCGCCTCCAATAAAAGATTCTGCGACTCGAACCATGCAATCCGTTCTTCGAGCTCGGCGCGTATCTGCGGCACCGCGCCTTCAATCTTGTCCTTAGGTGTGGCGTACTGGGTGGCCGGATACAGATTAAAGAGTTCCAGGATACCGCCCGTCGCACCAGTCAATGGGTCGAGCTCCCGTATGCTCTCGACTTCATCACCCCAAAACTCAACACGAATCGCAGTCTCCATATAAGCAGGGAAAATATCCACCACATCCCCACGCACTCTAAATTTACCACATGTAAAAGCGACATCATTACGTTCATACAGCACTTCGACCAAGCGTTCCAAAAAATCGTCGCGCGAAATCTCCAATCCCGCACTCAGTGGAATCATCATCTCTTTAAAATCTTCGGGCGATCCAAGCCCGTAAATACAAGAGACGCTAGCGATCACAATCACATCGTTGCGACTGATCAACGACGACGACGCAGCAATACGCAGGCGCTCGATTTCCTCATTAATCGAAGAGTCCTTCTCGATGTAGGTATCTGTTTGCGGAATATAGGCCTCGGGCTGATAATAGTCATAGAAACTGACAAAATACTCGACCGCATTATCTGGGAAAAATGCTTTAAACTCTGAGTACAGCTGCGCGGCCAATGTCTTATTGTGCGAGAGAATTAATGCTGGGCGCTGCAACTGCTGGATCATGTTCGCCATGGTGAACGTCTTCCCTGATCCCGTCACACCCAGTAGTGTCTGTCGCTTGTTGCCAGCGCGCACAGAGTCCACCAAGGCCTTGATTGCCTGCGGCTGATCGCCCTGCGGCGAATATTCACTATTGAGTTTGAAATCCACAAGACCAGAAAAGCGCAGGAACCCTAAGTGCGCAAGCCGAAGCGCTCGAATACAGGCTTTGGCAATCGACAAAGCTACAGCGCGCTCCATAAATAAGTGCTATGAAGCCTAGCAACAAAGCGATTATATTTTTTGATGGCAACTGTGGCCTATGCAGTGTCTCGATTCGTTTCTTAATCAAGCGCGATAGCCACCAGCACCTCTATTTCGCGCCACTGCAAGGGGTCGCCGCACAAACCATTCTGCCACAGCAATACCGCGAATCACTGCGTACCATGGTTTACCAACGTGTGAGTGCCGACGGTCAACCCACGCTGCTGGTCCGCTCCGAAGCAGTGCTTTTCGCACTGATTGATACGGGAAGTGGCTGGCGTCATCTCGCACAAATTGTCCGCCTGCTACCTCTACGCCTGCGCGACTGGGGCTATGATCGGATTGCCGACAACCGAAAGCTATTTTCCAAATCTGCCGCCTGCAATTTGCCTAGTCAAGACGCACATCAACGCATCTTATCATAGTTGGTCGCGCTGTTTAAAACTTAGCCACGGCTCAGCAACCACGGCTTCGAATCTCGGCATAAACCCGCTCACTACAAAATATGTGGTCAGCGAATCGTGTCTCACCAGCAGTTCAACGCAGCGAGATCACCGTGCGACAAAACTAAAACAGGCCCTTCGGAGAACCGAAGAGCCTGTTGCAGAAATCTATGAGTCCGTAAGCTGCCTAATGAGGCAGGAAGATAAATACACAAGCCATGACCAGCGTTGGAAACAGCGCGCCGAGCATCAACTTCAGTGGTGAGACACCACCATCGAAGTATTTACTCAAGATGCTCTGACCAGCAGGATTCGGCGCATTGGCGATCACCGTCAAACCACCACCAGTCACCGCACCGGCAACCACTGCGTATTGCAGTGCCACG
>CAZIMR010000288.1:0-2352 GCA_964540215.1 uncultured Puniceicoccaceae bacterium | reverse complement strand
TCATACCCCCAGTCGCATGAATGCAGTGATTTCTAACGAAGCACTCGAGGCAGCTGGTGATGTTCTGGCTATGAAAGGTCGGAGCTTCCACTGGGCGCGGCGCTTGATGAGCAAGACACACGCGGCCCGCGCAACACGGCTTTATGCGCTGTGCCGTTACCTAGATGATCTTTCAGATGAGGCGACATCACAGGCTGAGGCAAGAGTCGCACTCGCCGCCGCCCGGCAAGCGATTGAGACTGGAAATACGACCAACCCGGTGCTCCGCGATGGCTTGAGTTTGATGAGTGAATGCGCGATCGAAGCGTCGATCGTGCTGGAACTCATTCGCGGCATTTCCTCCGACTTGGAACCGGTGCGCATGGCGAATGAAGCGGAGTTGCTGTGCTATAGTTATCGGGTCGCTGGAACGGTGGGGCTTATGATGTGTCGCGTATTAGATGTGACCGATCCAGCAGCATTGGCGCACGCGGTCGACTTGGGAATTGCGATGCAACTCACCAATATCTCTCGAGACATCAGCGAGGACGCTGAGGCCGGGCGACGTTATCTCCCCGCTACCCTCGTCGGCGAACTCGCTCCCGCCGAATTGATCTCGCCGACAAAATCGCTTCAACCTCTGGTGCGTAGCAGCCTAAAAAACCTACTAGATTTGGCAGATCAGTTTTACCAAAGCGGTGAACTCGGTCTGCCGTATCTGCCATTTCGTGCACGCTGTGGCATCCTTGTGGCAGCGCGAGTTTACGGAGCGATCGGCACCCGACTGAGGCAGCGGGATTGTGACTATTGGACCGGCCGTGTGGTCGTTTCTGATTGGGAAAAAGGCGGCATTTCATTGCGTGCGTTAATGCCCTTGCCACTGCGGTTCGATTTCTGGAAGTGCCGGACTACCCATGCTGCAGAGCTACATCGCCATCTAATAGGTCTACCGGGAATAGAAGGCAGTTATGTCATATGATCTCATAATTCTAGGTGGCGGCTGTGCGGGGTTAAGCTTGGCGCGTCGACTTTCCGAGCTCGGTGAGGATTGTCCGCAAACGGTTATTTTGGAAAGTCGCAGCAGCTATACTGACGACCGCACCTGGTGCTTCTGGGGTGAAGATGCCGCACAGCTGACACATCTGGTTCGTCATCGCTGGTCGTGGGCATCGGTCGCAGCAGAGGGAAAGACCGTGAAGGTGGATTGCAGCGCATTTCCCTATTCCATGATTCCGTCGCTGGCGTTTTATGACGAGTCGCTAGAGATGATTTCGCAAGCGCCGCAGCTTTTGTTAGAGGCGGGAGTTTCCGTTCTATCCGAGCCGCTGAAAGTAGGAAACAATTGGCAGGTCGAGACCTCCGCGGGAATGCGATCTGCTCGGATGGTGGTCGATACCCGCCCGTTACAAACGCCGCAACGTGAAGCCGCCGGCCTAAGGCAATCATTTGTCGGACACGAGATCGAATGCGCCGAACCAATCTTCCAACCGGATGTCGCCGAACTCATGCACTTTGAGCCCGCTTGTGAGGGCGAGATTCTTTTTTTCTACCTCCTGCCCTTGGCTGAGAACCGTGCCTTAATTGAAGCGACCATTTTCTCTGCCGAACCCCTGGGGCCAGATCGTTTTGAAAAGGACATGCAAGAGTTCATCACCCGCCGTGTGCAGGGGGCGAGCTACACAATCCGCCGTTCTGAGCACGGGATATTACCAATGAGCATCCTTTCGCCACAGGGAAATCCCGATGCGAGCTATGTGAGTGCTGGCCTCACTGCTGGAGCGGCACGCCCCAGCAGTGGGTATACCTTTCAACGCATCCAGCGTTGGGCGGCTGATTGCGCCAAAGCGCTCGGCGCAGGTCTGCCGCCCCTGCCGCACGCTCGTGACTCGATGCTGCTACGCGGGATGGATGCTATTTTCCTGCGGGTCTTGCGCCTACAGCCGGAAATAGCTCCAGAGCTGTTTTTGGCATTGTTTCAAAAGGTAGAGATCGCGATTCTTGTCCGTTTCATGAGTGATCGCGGGACACTTTCCGACTACGCAGCCATCGCTTCGGCCTTGCCATCTGGCCCATTTCTCCGACAAACATTTCCCGCTTTAATAGCCTCGCGCATGCCATGAAGGCTCAACGTATCCAAGGCCTAATCTTTTGCGCAATCGCCCTGCTCTTTGCCTTTGCCACGCTTGCGATGAGTCGCTTCGCCCCGCAGACCGAACTTATCGTGCTTGCTGCACTTATCGTCGTCCTCGGCATTCCACATGGCGCGCTGGATACCATCTTTGCGCATCGACTGTATGGCATTCGGACACCCTGGGATTGGCTCCGTTTTGGAGTCGTCTATCTGCTTCTAGCTGCACTGATTGTCGGGCTTTG
>CAZIMR010000287.1:0-2352 GCA_964540215.1 uncultured Puniceicoccaceae bacterium | reverse complement strand
CGTGGCGACGGCGACTTTTCTACTACTGCGACTCGCGCCCGGCGGTCCTTTCGACGATGAGAAACCAATCCCACCGGAAATCAAAGCGCAAATCGAAGCGCACTACGGCCTAGACCTGCCACTCTACCAGCAATACTTTCAATTCTTCGGCAATCTTCTCAAGGGTGACCTCGGCCCCTCCTACAAGTATCCCGGTTGGGATGTGCAAGAGATCATCATTCAAGCCTTTCCGGTCTCATTGGAGCTTGGATGTTGGGCGCTACTCATCTCGCTCGCTCTTGGCATACCAATTGGCACACTCGCTGCGCTGAAACACAATAAGCCTGCCGAAACGAACCTAATGGCGGTTGCTATGATTGGCATTTGCCTGCCCTCGTTCGTGATTGGCCCGATCTTATTGATGACTTTCAGTCTAAAACTCGGGTGGTTCAACCCGCTCGGCTGGAGTTATGCTGGCGACCGCGTACTTCCGGCAATCACGCTCGGGTTGCTGTACGCCGCGTACATCGCACGCCTGGCGCGCAGCGGTATGCTGGATGTCATGCGCAATGACTACATTCGCACCGCGCGGGCCAAAGGCTTAAAGGAACGGACCGTTGTCATGCGCCACGCATTGCGCACCGCCCTGTATCCAGTGGTTGCCTACATGGGACCGGCAGCCGCCGGATTGATCAGCGGCTCGTTTGTGGTCGAAACGATTTTCTTCATCCCTGGCATGGGTCCATTTTTCGTCAACGCGGCACTGAACAGAGACTACACCATGGTCATGGGCACCGTGCTCTTTTATGCCACACTGATTATACTTTTCAACCTACTGGTCGACATCGTCCAGATGTGGATGAATCCACGGACGCGTAATGATTAAGCAACAACGAGAAAGTGCTGCCAACTCAGTCGCATCCAAATCACTTGGCGGGGACGCATGGGATCGACTCAAACGCAACCGTATGGCACAAATCGGCGGCACAATTTTCATCTGCATTACCTTACTCTGCCTAATTGGCCCGTCGCTAAGCAGCTATAGCTTCGATCAACAAGACCTCGCTTATGGCGCACAAAGCCCGTCGACCGAACATTGGCTTGGAACCGACGATCTTGGGCGCGACTTATTTCTGCGCATTCTGACTGGCGGCCGCATTTCAATCGGCGTCGGCTTTGCTGCGACTCTGATCGCTTTAATCATCGGAGTTAGCTATGGCGCACTGGCAGGCTACATCGGCGGTAAAAAAGAAGCAGCAATGATGCGCTTTGTAGATGCGGTTTACGCGCTACCATTCACCATGATCGTCATCATCCTTACGGTGACTTTCGACAAGAAAAGTATCTTTCTAATCTTCATGGCGATCGGAGCAGTCGAATGGTTGACGATGGCGCGGATCGTTCGCGGCCAAACACGAGCTTTACGAAAACAGACTTATGTGGATGCCGCACTCGTGATCGGCTCAAGCCACAGCCGCATTCTCTTTAAACACATTCTGCCAAATCTAATCGGGCCAGTGATCGTTTATACGACGCTCACTATCCCAGCCGTCATATTACTTGAATCCATACTTAGCTTTCTCGGACTCGGCGTGCAACCACCCGCGAGCTCTTGGGGGATTTTAATCAACGACGGCGCCCAGAAACTCGACATCTACCCATGGATGCTGATCTTCCCTGCCCTCTTTTTCTCGCTCACTATTTTTGCGCTCAACTTTATCGGCGACGGCGTCCGCGATGCGCTGGATCCCAAAGAGTCGAAGTAAGTGTTTAATCCAATGAGTGCTCTCCGACCTTGCCCGCACCTACCGACGCCGGAGGCGAAGATGTCGTACCGCTGCTTAACCGCTCTCAAGGGCGCTGACCGTGAACGCTTTTATCTCACCGCGCTCAAATACGGGCACTTCCTTTGGCTGCAAGGCCATGCCGGGCGTAGTATTCTAGCAATCACGCGCGCGCTTTATGCCGATATTCCGCCAGAAGCTGCAATACTCAATCAATGGCCACTGCCCTATGCCGCGCTAGGATGGATCTTCGCTAACCATCCTGACGATGATTTCCCTGGCAACCCACGTATCAGCTTTCAGCATCAGGCCACTCGCCTACGTGGCGATCGACAAGCTCTACGCCGCGCCCGTGCATGGGCAGTCTGGGCTCTGATCCGCGAAGCCAAGCCCACCTTAGCGGGCGATCCCATACAAGGGATCGAAGAGCCCACACTCAACCGCATCGAAGCACAACTTCGCACCATCGGTCATCCCAGCGAAATCACCAACTGGCAGGCCGCGCTCAACCACTCCTAAATTAGTCGGACCGAACTCTAGCCGACGTAAGGTGTGTACTCAGGGACGTATCGTTGCATCGTGCGCTTAA
>CAZIMR010000286.1:0-2379 GCA_964540215.1 uncultured Puniceicoccaceae bacterium | reverse complement strand
TGAGCGGCTGCTCAGCGGCGTATTTCTCGCAGGTCGCCATGAGACCGGGCATCTCGAATTGTGCAATCTCGACTTCTTTGCGACCGAAGTCAGCGAGGGTGATGTCTTTGACTTTGTAGTCTACTTTTGTTAGTGTATCTGTACTCATAGTATTTAATAGTTTAGATTTTTTTGCCCGTTAAGGAACGTGAAGATGACGCTAAGCTTACTTAGTATTTGCAATCTGATCGGATTAAAAATCTGTTTTTTCGCAACACTTCGCAGGCAAGATGAATTACAACGCGGCCTTAAGTGCGTCCGTTTTGGCGATCGATTCCCAAGGGAGATGTTGCTTCGCAAAGTGACCATAGTGAGTGGACTCTCGGTAGATCGGGCGCAGTAGATCGAGCTGGCTGACGATGTCGGCTGGCTTGAAGCTGAATACTTTTTGCGCTGCAGCGGCGATTTGCTCATCGCTGACAGTGCCGGTGCCAAATGTATCCACGTGAATACTGGTCGGGTAAGGATGACCAATCGCATAGGCAACTTCCAGTTCGCACGCATCGGCGAGACCCGCCGCGACGATATTTTTCGCCACCCAACGCGTGAAATATGCCGCCGAGCGATCGACCTTCGAAGGATCTTTACCAGAGAAAGCACCCCCGCCGTGACGTGCCCAACCGCCGTAGGTATCAACGATGATCTTACGACCGGTGAGACCCGCATCGCCCTGAGGACCGCCGATAACGAAGTTGCCAGTCGGGTTGATCAAATATTCGGTCTGATCGTTTAATAGCTCAGCAGGCAGCACCTTGCGGATCACCTGCTCGATGCAAAATTCTTTAATCTCAGCGTGTTTTACGTCTGCAGCATGCTGCGTGGAGATCACCACGTTCTTAATCGCAACCGGCTTGCCGTCGACATATTCGAGCGCGACTTGGCTTTTCACGTCAGGGCGCAGCCAAGGGATCTTCACATCCTTTCGCTGGTGCGCCATCTCACGAAGTAAGTGGTGTGCATACATCACAGGTGCTGGCATCAGTTCTGGAGTTTGATTACAGGCATAACCAAACATGATGCCTTGATCCCCTGCTCCTTGTTCAGCGGTGTCCTTACCCGCGGCTTCGGCCGCATCGACGCCTTGTGCAATGTCAGAGGACTGAGCAGTCAGAATATTGGAAATAAACACCTTATCGGCATGGAAGATATCGTCGTCGTTGGTGTAGCCAATCTCACGAATCGCTTGGCGTACGATTTCTTCGTAGTTAAGCTTCGCGTTGGTAGTAATTTCGCCGGCAAGAAACACGCAGTTACTCTTGACCAATGTCTCGCACGCCACGCGGCTTTGCGGATCCTGCTCGAGGCATGCGTCCAATACGCTATCAGAAATATAATCAGCTACTTTGTCTGGATGACCCTCGCCAACAGACTCTGAAGAAAAGATGAATTTTTTACTCATAAGGTTTTTACTATCAACAATCATTTAGATTAATCAAGTAACTTATCAACATATCAGGATAAATTGATACGTTAAACGATCCTCGCTAAGTATTACCTGCCCCACAACTATCTAAACGACTTTATTCAGCATATTTTACATACCTCGTGACCATGACACCTTCGACCGATCCACACTCACTTTTAAAAGCGACATTTGGATTTGAGACCTTCCGACCAGGGCAAGAACAGGTCATTCAGACGCTGCTCGAAGGGCGCAGTGCTAGCGCGATCTTTCCGACCGGCTCGGGCAAAAGCCTATGCTATCAATTGCCTGCCCTACTACTACCGGGGTTGACCTTAGTCGTCTCCCCGCTGCTAGCGCTGATGAAAGATCAGATCGACAGCCTACAGGCACGCGGTATTGCAGCCGAACGCTTGGACTCGAGCCTCGACGAGGAAACTTACCGCCGCGTCACTCAAGACATTCGCGGTGGCCAACTAAAACTGCTGTTTGTCGCTCCCGAACGGCTCGGCAACGAACGTTTCCTTAATCTCATTCATGGACTCCCGATTAGTCTGCTGGCGGTGGATGAGGCGCACTGTATCTCATCCTGGGGCCACAATTTCCGGCCCGACTATTTAAAATTGGCCAACGCGGCCAAGGAGCTGAAGGTCGAACGCGTGCTCGCGCTGACCGCGACAGCGACACCACAAGTCTCCGCAGATATGGCGCGCGCCTTCGATATTGCCGACGGCGACATCGTCAACACTGGATTCCATCGGCCAAATTTAGAGCTGCGCATTACGAGTTGCAGCGATGCTGAGCGTCCCGCGATCTTAGAGCAACGCCTTCGCGAGCGCCCCGCCGGATCGACCATCATTTACGTCAGCCTGCAACGCCATGCCGAAGAGGTCGCCGAGCGGCTCGTCAAAGCAGGCTTCGACGCAAAGGCTTACCAC
>CAZIMR010000285.1:0-2426 GCA_964540215.1 uncultured Puniceicoccaceae bacterium | reverse complement strand
CTGGTGTTCATTTTAATGAGTCTCGCGCCTGGAGACTTTCTGACGCCGGTCAAAGCGCAACGCGATGTGCCAGCAGAGCTGATTCAAGCGATTGAAATCGAGTTCGGATTGGATCGTCCGTGGTATGTACAATATTGGAAATGGTTGGGCAATGTGGCGCAAGGAAACCTTGGGCATTCGTGGGCATATAAATTGCCGGTTGTCGATTTGATCGGACAACGCCTGTGGGCTACTTTTCTGCTGTCAGTGAGCGCATTTGTATTTGCGTGGGGGATTGCGATTCCGCTCGGTGTCTTGGCTGCAGTTTATAAGGATTCGATTTTTGATCGTATCGCGTCGGCATTAGCGTATGCGGCGCTGTCGATTCCTGAATTCTTTCTCGCGTTGTTGTTTGTCTTTGTTGCGGCGCAAACAGGGTGGTTCCCGTTGGGCGGTGCCACTTCGATTGAGTATGATTATTTGAACTGGTTTGGTAAAGTCGGTGATCGTGCCTATCACTTAATCTTACCGACCTTGGCACTCGGAATTGGTTCGGTCGCGAGTATTATGCGGATTATGCGGGCTAATTTCCTCGATACGATGCGCGCGGAGTACGTGGCGACGGCGCGGGCGAAGGGCTTAAGTGAATTTGCGGTGATATTTAAGCACACCTTGCGTAATGCGATTAATCCACTGGTGAGTTCATTTGGTTTCGCATTTTCTGGGCTATTGAGCGGTGCGCTGATGGTTGAGATTGTGCTGCAGTATCCGGGGATTGGTCAGTTGATGTATCAATCGATTCTGCGAGAAGACCAGTTCGTCGTATTGGCTTCTGTAATGATGGGCTGCTCGATGCTGGTGCTGGGAAATCTATTGGCAGACATTTTATTAGCGTGGTCAGATCCGCGTATTCGATTGGAGATGAAAAAGTAGAATGCCCATCTTCAGTATATTTCGAAAAGTGTTGCGGCGTCCTTTGGGGGCAGTCTCGGCAGCGGTCTTAGTTGCCCTGTATGCGGCAGCGGTTTTTGCGGACTTCTTCGCGCCGTATGCGACCAATGAACAAGACTTAGAGCGTACGTATCATCCGCCCACAGCGTTGATCTTTCAAGATGGTGGTCTGCAAGTTCAGGCCTACGAATTAGTCGATCCGACCGAGGCGAAGTATGAAAAAATCGCAGGAAAGGGGTATCCAATTCATTTTTTTGGCAAGGGTTTTGAATATCGTTTCCTTGGGCTGTTTAAGACCCAACGACATTTTTTTACGATTCAAGAGGACGCTGGTCGAGTATATCTGCTCGGTAGTGATTCAACGGGGCGTGATGTATTCTCGCGGTTGATCTTCGGTTCCCGTGTGTCGCTGTTCATCGGACTGCTAGGTATAACGATTACCATGACGCTCGGATTTTTGGTAGGTGGCTTGAGCGGTTACTTTGGTGGTCGAATGGATTTTGTAGCGATGCGCTTAGTCGAATTTATGATGGCGATGCCGGGGCTCTATTTGTTGTTGGCTTTACGCTCTGCGTTGGCACCGCACTTCGCATCCGATCAGATGTTTTTCGTGATCATTCTGATTCTGTCTTTAATTGGTTGGGCTGGCACCGCCCGAGTGCTGCGGGGGATGACGCTCTCTCTCCGGCAAAATCAATATGTGATGGCGGCTGAAAGTATGGGCCAGTCGCCAGTGGTGATCTTACGGAAGCATATTTTGCCCAACCTTGTGAGTTATTTGTTGGTGGCCGCGACACTCTCGATCCCAGGTTATATTTTAGGTGAAGCGGCTCTGTCATTTCTAGGGCTCGGTATTCAAGAACCCTCGGCATCTTGGGGGCTGATGCTCTCACAAGCGCAGGATGTGAAGGTGTTTTATTTGAACTTCTGGTGGCTATTAACGCCGGGCTTTGCGATCTTTGTCACAGTGATTGCATACAACGTGCTCGGCGATGTGTTGCGCGATGTGGTCGATCCAAAAATGAAAACGCGCTAGCTTTAAGTTGAGCGTTGTCAGTTGAATGTTGAATGTTGAATGTATGTGGACTGATGTCTGAATTATTAAAAGTTTCTGATCTGCGGATCGCCTTTCACTCGCGTGGCGAATCCAATGAGGTGGTGCATGGGATCGATTTTTCAATCGACGCAGGCGGGAAGACGGTGGCGATTCTCGGTGAAAGTGGTAGTGGTAAGAGCGTCACTTGTATGTCGCTCACTCGCTTATTGCCAGAGGCGCCGACCTGCACTGTGAGTGGTGAAATACTGTTTGAAGGAAAAAATGTGCTGGAGATGGATCGCGAAACAATTCGTAGCGTGCGCGGCAATGGCATCGCATACATTTTTCAAGAGGCGTCGGCCTCGCTGAACCCAGTTTTTAGCGTGGGGCATCAAATCGCGGAAGCAGTCAAATTGCACCGGGCCGATATCACAAATGTGAAGGGGCGCGTGGTGGAGTT
>CAZIMR010000284.1:0-2434 GCA_964540215.1 uncultured Puniceicoccaceae bacterium | reverse complement strand
GGAAAGTCAAACGGTTGCCCCGTCCGAGCGAAGATTCGACCTTCGCGGCCCACTTCTGCAGCCGCATTCGATACCACCCGCTCGAAAGCTTCCAGTGTAATCGACTCTGACCGGCAATAAGTCGCCAACACGCCGCCTGCAGGTAAGCAACGGAATGCGCTGACGTGCAGCTGCTTCAAGGCATCAAGATCTGCTGCCATTCCAGTCGGCGGATCAAGTATGATACAGTCGAAATCCCCGACCGTGCGCTCCGCCAAAAATGCCGCAGCATCACAATCAATCGTTTCAATAAAACACTCATTCCGTTGCGCATTAGCACCGATGGCTTTCACGCAGGTCTCGGAAAGATCGGTGGCGACGACATGCGCCGCCCCAGCTCGAGCTGCTTGCATCGCAAACGCTCCGCAGTGAGAAAACGCATCAAGCACGACGCGACCCTCACATAGGCTCCCCACGAGAGCGTGTTGTTCGCGTTGATCCAAAAAGAACCGTGGCTTCTGCGGCTGCATCAAATCAAGTCGATAATTGAGCTCATCAATTTCAACCCAGTGGCCCTTTAAATTATTCCCACTTAAGGTGCGCATCTCTAGCTCGAGGCCATAAGCAGTTCGACTTTCGCAATCATTGAGAAAAACAATTTCCCGAGGCGCGAGGTGCTCCTTCAATAATTCTGCGATCATATTTAGATGTGCGTCTACCGCCGCGGTCTCAGCGGTAATAGTCAACACGTCTGCATACTTCTCCACGATTAGCCCGGGCAAATAATCCGCATCGGAGCTGATCAGCCGCTGGCAGTCGCTCTCACCGCGACGGCCCAGGGCTTCTTGCATCGCGTCTGCAATATAGCTCTCATCAAACGCCACCGCTTCGGCCCAGCTAAAACGTCGCCATGCGGCGGACCGATTACGGCGATCGAAAATCCCGCTGCCCAACGCATGGCAATCCGCTGCAATCAAAGTCACCGCGGTGCTATCAACCAGTATCGAATCTGCCAAATCCAAATCCTCTAATCGAACCCAAGGCTGCCCAAGCGCCTCCTCTGGTGCAGTGCCCTTCAAACGAAGGGCCTTATCATTCACAATATCCATAAAGACTAAAAACTAGCGCGCTTGTCGAAAGAGCCAGACTCCAGCTCCAAGCATGGCTAGGTTCGGCAACCAAGCTGCCAAAAGTGCCGGAATTATCTGCCGATCCCCCAAAATCGTCGCAATACTGATCAAGACATAAAAGATCAGGAAATAGCCCATGCACTTAGAAATCCCGATCATTGGATTGGTCCGCACGCCAGAGACAGCAAAGGGCACCGCTAATCCAACGACGACCAAGCAACTAAAGGGCGCGGCTAACAGCGAAAAATAACGCACCAAATACGCGTGTACGACTGGATTTTCTTCGGGCGGCACGGTCTCGATAATACGCCGCAATTCAAACAAGGACAGTCCCTTCGGATCTTTATGCAAGGCCAGCATTAAGCTCGGATCTTCGTAAAAACCCTCAAAACGCTTCTGCTCGAAAGGAATGGTGCGCAACGGATCACCCGTCTCGGGATCAAGCATGAGCTCGCGTCCATTGAGAAACACCCAATACCCCTGCGTATCATCAAAATACGCCTCATCAGCCGAGATACGGTTTAACTCCTGACCATCCTTGTCACGCGTGTGCACATTCACGCCGAGGCCAAGCCAAGCGCGCTCACTAAAACGATCCATGAACCACAGGCGCCCGTCCTTACGATTATCAAACCCTAAATTATAGACTAGGCCTTGCTGCTTAATCGCAGCAGCATCTTTCCCCACTGCCGCATACTCTAAGTTGTCAAAAAATGTGCGCGCACGCTCAACCGAATATGGTACCAATGACGCTGTTAGATAAAATAGCAATCCGGAGAGCGCCAATCCTGCGAACCATAGTGAACGACTGATGCGGAAAAGGCCTGCTCCAGAAGCACGCATCGCGGTAATTTCATTATTACGATGCAAAGTCCCGAGCGAAAACAACAGCGATACCAAGAACACAATCGGCAAGATCGAAGGCAAATAAGTGGGCAGGACCAATATGTAATAAAACACCACTTCACCAAAACTCGCTCCCATCTCTAAGAGATCCGGCAGGCTGTCATACATATTCTGCAGAATCAAGATGCCAACAATTACACCGAGCGTTAGTGCAAAGCCCACCGCCCATTCCTTTAAAACATATCGATCAATCAAAGACATCATTTATGTTCTACGACAGATTGCCGCATAAAGTCACTCCGTTTGAGCAGATATTTTCAAACAAACCTGCCACAACACCATAATACCGACAACGAGACTCGATTCACACACTAAAATCAGCAGCAAAGGCTTCGTATACTTCGCGAAACGCAGTCTCGATTGGAGCCGCTCATTGAGCCCAATCTGTCAGCTTGCCGTGATCGATCGCTGGCTCAATC
>CAZIMR010000283.1:0-2437 GCA_964540215.1 uncultured Puniceicoccaceae bacterium | reverse complement strand
ACTAGTGGAATTTTACTGGCTAATTCGCTCTGGTTTTATGCCCTGCGCTTTGGCCCGTGGAACAAGAATCGCTCACTTTTTCCCTGTATGCTGACGCATGCCGCGAGTAATCTTGGGGTCTTCTGCGTGAAGTGGGCGCAGGGCTTTGTTGTTTAGTTGAGCTTGCCGCCCAGTCCGTCGCCGTATCCAGCGAGTTCCAAGTAGGCCTGGCCGATGCGCTTGCCGTTTGCATCAAATACATCGCAGGCGCCTTCCCAGTAAGCGTTGCTGCTGTCGTTGCCGATGAATTCTTGATCGGCGACTTTCGGCCGTAGGTGGTAGGTCTCCAACTTATTGGAAGTCGGATTGGTGGCCAGAATCTTGACTTCAGTTGGATAGCGAAGCCCGGTGTGTGGGCTCGTCCAAGTGCTGACCGTCTGCCATTCGAAGGCATCGGCGTAGACCGAATGATGTTGGCCTTGAGCATCGATCCAATACACCGCGGACCATGGATCGCTGCCGCCATTGGGACGGCGCAGTCGATAGGCTTTTAACTCGGTGCCATTGTCCAATTGAATCGCAGTCCAGTCCCAGCCCTCCAAGTCGCCTCCCAGTTGACTGGATGAAATTTCGTGGTCCATCCATGCCGTGCCTTGCAAGGCGATGGTGGTGTCGCCACGTGTGAGTGCCCCGATCACGTCGAGTCGCGAATACGTCCAATACCAACTCACCGCTGCGGGGTCTGCACCTTTGCGGCTCAAGCCGCGTTCGCCAAAAATCAACATGGGTTTACGTGGCGTCATCGTCAGCGTTAAGCGCGTGTCGTTGGGATAATTGAGCTGCATCTCCATCACCTGCGCAGGCTCATCCCACTGCGCGCTGATCGGCCCCGCGGAAATCTGTAAGCCGTGCTTGGCGACATTGGCTTGCCAGCCATTGCGGACAATTCGTTCCGCGTGTATATAGCGTTGCTGGGAAATATCACTCAAGGCGAGGTGCGACATGTATAACTGACTACGGCCAAAATGCGCGTCATCGATTGCATCTGACTGCTGTGGGTCGCCCGCCAGTCGGAACACGGTCGATTGAAATCCGAAGGTCTCGTCCGAATCGATCGCTTGCAAATGGCCCACCCAATACCACCATTCGATGGCATAATCCGGATGGGCACCGTGGTCTTTGGGCAAGTTCGGTTGGTAATCGGGTTGCGGGACGCGGTAGCCTTTGTCCGTAACGGCGGGCGGTTGTATCCACTCCAACTCCGCCCAGAGGGAGTTGAACGCCAAGGTGTATAGAATGATTAGAAGACGCCACATATGCATTATCTCTTTTTGTGCCACCAGGCAGCTGTGCCGACTCCGCAAATAAAACCAGTCGCGACCATCACGATCCCTAGTAGAGCAAAGCTGCCGAGCGGTAGTTGCCATAGCAACGACCAGCCAAAGGATTGCACATTGATGACTTTGATCAAGATCGCTCCCAGCGCGAGGCCCATTAGGGTGCCGCTGATGTATGCCGCTAAGGCGATACCAGCGCCTTCGATGCCGGCGGTCAGTAGTAATTTCTTATAACTGATGCCGAGTTGTTTTAAAGTGCGCCAGGTTTGCGCAGATTCCTCAAAGATCGCCATCAGCCCTAATAAAAGGCCGATAAAGGCGACCGTGATGCCGATCCCATTTAAGGCCGCGGTGACTCGAAAGGTATCATTGAAAATCCCCAATGCCAAGGTGCGCAGCTCCTGCGAATTGCGGAAGTCCAGCCCGGGATATTCTAGGCGCAGGCGATCTCTGACTGTATTCACTGCAACATCAGGCTGTAAATAAAGCGTGGTGTTGATGGCACGCTGGCGCTGAGTCCATTCCTGCCAGATGGGTACATCGACCACCGCCGAGCCAAACTCGTTGCCGTAATCCGCGAAGATACCCATCACTGCAATTCGCTGTGGTCCAGTCGCGGTCAATAGTTCGACTGCGCCACCGTCCATCACAGCAAAGCGTCGTGCAAATGTTTCGCTGACGTAAGCCGGTTGCGCGTCGACGATTTCAGTAAAGGTCCCCGGGGCACGCAGCCAAATCTGTTGCACGCGGCCTTCTTGCCAAATGGAAAAATCAGCTCCTGCAAGCGTCGTCACGCCAATAGGCCCTTCGACTTGCTCGATGTAGAGCGTATCCATAAATGCCAACTCTGGAACCATTGATAGTGAGTGAAGCACATCCGGTGCGATGCCATTCACGTTCCCTTGGCCAGTAACACCGCGCTCGGATACATACAAATCGGCTTGAAAGCGGACATCGAACCACACCTCAATCGTGCCTCTGAAGCTGCCGACCATTTGAAACATGCCAGTGACCATGCTCACTGCGACGACTAATCCTGCGACTGCTAACCGATGGCGGCTCGAGCCATCGGCCAAGCGACTGACCGCGATCCGCCAAACCGCACGCCGGCTGAGTGGCTG
>CAZIMR010000282.1:0-2456 GCA_964540215.1 uncultured Puniceicoccaceae bacterium | reverse complement strand
TTGAGGCGCGGTTTTGGGAACTATTTGAAGCAGTTGAAAAAACCGCCAAAGCACTTCCGCTTTGACATTATAGACGTCTCAATTTGCAAAGGGGGGCGTGGAGAGTTGCGTCATTACCCAAATGTGCCTCTTTTTCATAAACATTTTTCAGTCCAACGCCAATAGTCATGACGAACGAAACAGACGAATCCAGACATCCTTTTCTAAAAGGCTTGAGCAAGCATCGAGGCGCACCGCCCACGGTCGTGGTTATTTTTGGTGCCTCCGGCGACTTGACTGCGCGTAAGCTGGTGCCTGCTATTTTCAATCTCGGGGTGGATAATTTGCTGCCTGGGGAGTTTCACCTGATTGGTTTCGGACGTAAGCCGATCGAGGATGAGCAGTTCCGTGAGATTATGGATGAGGCGATTGGTGAGCATTCGCGCCGGCCTCTTAATAAAGAAATATGGGAGCGTGTACGCCAGAATATGACGTATCATGCGGGTGGATACGATGAGGGTGCCGCTTTTGCTTCGCTTGCGAAAAAGATCGATAAGATCGAGGCTGAGCTTGGCCGTGATGTGCAGCGACTGTTCTATATTTCGACGCCACCGAGCGTGTTCCAGCCGATTGTTGAGAACCTCGGCAGTAGTGGTATGGCGCAGGCGCATGTCGGTACGAAGTTGGCCTCGAAGGTGATTATTGAGAAACCATTCGGCCGAGATCTTGCATCGGCACGTGCCTTAAATGCTACGCTCAATAGTGTCTTTGAAGAACCGCAGATCTATCGAATTGATCACTATCTGGGCAAAGAGACAGTACAGGATCTGTTAGTGCAGCGTTTTGCGAATTCGATTTTTGAACCGATGTGGAATCGTGGGCATGTCGATTGCGTGCAGATCACAGTCGCAGAGAGTCTGGGCGTTGGCACGCGTGGCGGTTATTACGATACTAGTGGTGCACTGCGCGATATGATTCAGAACCATACGATGCAACTCGTCGCACTGACGGCGATGGAGCCACCGGTCTCGCTCGACCCAGAGTCGATCCGTGATGAGAAGGTTAAAGTATTGAAGGCGATTCAACCGCTGGAGCTGAAGGAAGATGGCGGGGATGTCGTCCGTGGGCGCTACACTGAAGGTTTGGTCAATGGTGAGCCGGTCGAGAGCTATAGGGATGCACCAGGCATTCCGACGGATTCATCTACCGAGACTTACGCGGCATTGCGCTTGTCGATCAATAATTGGTGCTGGCAGGGAGTACCGTTTTATATTCGCTCAGGTAAACGCATGGCACGGCGTACGAGCGAGATTGCGATTCAGTTCAAACGTCCTCCGGGCATTCTCTTTTCGGAGGGTAAAAAGTTCGACGTGGCGCAAAATACAATGGTGATTCGTATCCAACCAGACGAAGGGGTGACTTTGATCATGAATTCGAAGGTCCCGGGTCTGGAAACGCGCACGCAGCCGGTAAAGATGCACTTCCGTTATGCGACGACTTTTGGCTCCAATACCCCTGAAGCGTATGAGCGTTTGATTCTCGATGCAATGATCGGTGATAGTACACTCTTCATTCGTGGCGATGAGACGGAGGCTTCTTGGAAGTTGGTGACGCCTATTTTAGAGCACTGGGAAAAGTGCGCTCAAAGTGGGCTTGAGGACTATGCGTCAGGTTCATGGGGCCCCGTTGAGAGTGAACGCTTGCTTCAAGAAAAGGGCCATCAATGGCGCCGCTCGGGTTCGTAGCCATCAAAGTAAGAACTGACTGTCAGTGTTCAAAAACATTTCATTATGGCCGAATTAATTAATGCCCTTCCAGGGGTGGAACTTCCTGTTCGTGAGGTGACTAGCCGGCTTGCTTCGATGTGGCAGTCTGAGCCATCGACTGCGCATTTGGAGTCGCGCGCGTCGCAGATGAATGTGGTCCTGCACTTCGGTTTAGAAGTAACTGCAGAAGAGGCGCGTGAGCGCTTCGATGCGTTGATTCGATTCGCGCAGCGCTACCCGAGCCGTATTATTGTGCTCTGCCCGACGCGTGCGGATCTAGAGGGTGGGATGGAGAGTAAGCTCTTTAGCCAATGTTATATTGGTGATTCGCATCGCGAGATGTGCTGCTGTGAAGCTTTAATGCTGCGCTATAAGTCGGAGGATTTTGGCTATTTGGCCAATCAAGTGTCGATTTGGTTGGAGGGCGATTTGCCGACGTATCACTGGTTTAGGGGGGTCCCGCCGAAGCGCATTGAGACTTATTTTGATAATTTGCTGCTGGGAGTGCGTCGCTGTGTTTACGATAGCTCGGTCGAGTTGGAGGATTTATCGAAACTGAATTGGCCAGACCCCAGCCGTGTCAGCGATCTGGCCAAGGCGCGGCTACTGTCAGCTCGGCAGGCGATCGGGCAGTTCATGAGTGGCTATTCGATCGAGAGCTTGTGCGATGGCTTGCAGGCAGTGCGTGTGGGCCACTGCGCAACGATGCCT
>CAZIMR010000281.1:0-2457 GCA_964540215.1 uncultured Puniceicoccaceae bacterium | reverse complement strand
GGGGAAAACGGTGTGGCCGGACCAGCTGAGTGGGTAATGATGATGATGATGATGAAAATGATGATAATGATGATGATCATCATCATCATGATTATCATGATTATCATGATCATGATCATGATACACTACACTCCTCACTCTTCACTTCTTGTCGTTCAAGATCGCATCGCGATCAACGACAAGACCCGCTCTCGTTTCATCGAAGCCGCACAAGCCGCGCTCACCTTTGGCAAAGGACAGATTCAAATATTGGATACAGATGGCGCAATTCTCGCCGAGTTCACCCACGGGCTTCATTCTCCCGAGACAGGTATTACGTATCGACCTGCCACCGCACCGCTCTTTTCTTTTAACTCACCCATTGGCGCCTGCGAAAAATGTAAGGGCTTCGGACGCATCATCGAGATCGATTATAACTTAGTCACTCCCGATAAGAGCTTATCAGTCGATGACGGTGCCATTCGTGCGTTCCAAGGCGCAGTCTATAGCGAAAGTCTACGCGACCTGCAGCGCGCAGCCAAAAAACACAAAATTCGCACCGACCTGCCATGGTCAAAATTGAGCAAAAAAGAAATCCTCTTTATATTAGAAGGCGAACCGAACTATAAAGAAAACCACAATCAGTGGTATGGCATTTATCGTTTCTTCGACTGGCTCAAGAGTAAAATCTACAAGATGCACGTCCGTGTATTTCTCTCGAAGTTCAGGAGCTATTCGCGTTGCCCTGACTGCGACGGTTCACGCCTCAAACCCGAAGCACTCAACTGGAAATGGAACGATCACACCCTACCCGACCTTTACCAAAAAAGTGTTAGCGAGTTACTCACGTTACTAGAAGGCAACGCTCCGTCTTTGCCGCATTCAACTCAGGGTAGCAATGACGCAGCATTGCCCTCCACTGATCACTCGGCAGTCAGCGAAATCATTAGCCGACTGTCCTTCCTCGACCATGTCGGCTTGGGCTATCTGACGCTCGACCGCACCTCCCGTACCCTTTCAGGCGGCGAGACTATGCGAGTCAACCTCACCTCCTGTCTCGGCTCATCTCTGGTGGACACACTCTTCGTGCTCGATGAACCATCCGTTGGCCTGCATGCCCGCGATATGGATCGCCTCATTTCGATTCTGCGCCGACTCACCGATCAAGGTAACACAGTGGTCGTGGTCGAGCACGATGAAGCTGTCATGCGTGCCGCTGACAACCTGATCGAAATCGGCCCAAAGCCCGGCATCCACGGCGGCCAACTCATTTTTAATGGCGACTATAATCGTATCCTACTTTCGGATACCATTACTGGACGATTCCTCTCCGGGCGCGAAACAATCGATCCACCCAAAAAACTTCGCAATACCAAGAAAGGTCCTAAGCTCTCTATTTACGGAGCGAGCAAACACAACCTCAAGGGAGTTGATCTACATATTCCGCAGCAAGCCTTTGTCTGCCTTAGCGGCGTCTCTGGATCCGGGAAAAGCACGCTTCTCAACAACGTCATCTATCAAAATCTACTCGCGCGAAAAGGGCTGATTACCGACGACCCCGCGACGATCAAAGATATCGACTCCACCTTACCACTTTCCGATGTGGTGCTAATCGATCAGAGTCCCGTCAGTAAAACACCACGATCCAACCCAGCTAGCTACTCCGATGCGTGGACTGAAATTCGTAAATTATTTGCAAAACTAGAGTCCGCTCAATCGGCGGGCATGATGCCTGGGCATTTCTCTTTTAACAGCGGTGACGGTCGCTGTGACACCTGCTCGGGACTCGGCTACGAACGTATCGAGATGCAATTCGTATCCGACCTCTTCGTGCCCTGCCAAAGCTGCGACGGTCAACGCTTCAAACCCGAAGTTTTGGAGATTCAATTCAACGCTCTCAGCATCACCGAAATCCTCGAGCTGGACGTCGACGACGCAGTCGTTTTCTTCGCAGACTACCCGAAAATTACTAGTTGCCTCACCCCAATGATCGATGTCGGCCTCGGTTATCTAAAACTCGGACAGCCCCTCAACACTCTCTCGGGCGGCGAGTCCCAACGCCTTAAACTCATCCGCTATCTCGGAAAGATTGCCGAAAAGTCGGGGCATGCGCTCATTCTAATCGACGAACCCACCACAGGTCTGCACCGTGCCGACGTCAAACGCCTGATCGGCGTCTTGCAAGGCTTAGTCAATGCGGGCCACTCGCTCATCGTCATTGAGCATAATATCGACATACTTAAAATTGCCGACTGGATTGTCGAAATCGGCCCCGAAGCAGGTATTGGCGGCGGTCAAATCGTCGCACAAGGTAAACCGTCTGACATCGCAAAAACCAAGTGCGAAACTGCCGCATACCTGCGCGATGCACTGGCAGGGACGACCCCGCTGCCCTCCGCCGAGCTCAAAGCAGCCGAACCAAAGTCCACTGACAACGCTCCTCCTCATTCTCTCACGGTCCGAGGCGCCCGCGAGCAC
>CAZIMR010000280.1:0-2474 GCA_964540215.1 uncultured Puniceicoccaceae bacterium | reverse complement strand
ACTCTCAAGGCATTTTAGTCAAAGCCAAAGCCGAAGGCGAAGCACTCACCGTACTCGCCAATGCTTACCAAGGGATTGGCGGCATGAATCTGGTTCGTCGTGCCTATGCCAGCAAAGTGGGCGACATGAAAATCACCGGACAACCCTTCACCATTGAAAGTAAAACCGAACGCCTCAGCTACAAGGACGAAGCTGCCGTGACCAAAAAAAAGCCAGCCATTAAATAAGCCACTGCTATACGGATACCTACTATCATGAATTTTATAAAACTGCTCTCCACTCTTATCATACTCGCCGCAGCCAGCGTCTTTGTTGCCGCCAACTTCCTATTCATCAAAATCGATCTCGGCGAGACTGGTGTGCGCACCCAGCAATATGCCGTCTTTGGTCCAAAAGGTGTAATTCCCGAGGACTTCGGCCCAGGCTGGCATCGCAACCTGCCGCTACTCGACACTTGGAAGATCTTTGACTCTACGGTTCAAACCACCGAGTTCACCACGGAGCAAGAACGTCGAGAGACTAAAAAGATCTACAGCTTCCTGTCCTCCACCTCGCAGCGCTACCTCGATGCCTCCTTATCAGGCAGCACTGGCCAAGTTGAGCTTAAGTCTAAAGACGGTTACACCGTACGCCTAGACATCACAGTCAAATACCGCGTCAGCCCCAACGAAGTGCACAAGCTCTACCAAGAGCTCGGCTCCGAGGCTCGCTATAAAGGTATCGTCCGCGACCAAGTGCAAAAAACCATCCGTGATATCTTTGGTACCATGCTCACCGAACAATTCTACGATCCTGAAGTGCGCCGGATTAAAACCGTCGAAGCTAAAAAAGACCTCAAAGCCGAACTGGCAGGCAGCAGTATTGACCTGATTGACATTCTCATCCGCGACATTGCCTTCGATCCCTCTTATGAGCGTAAGATCCTAGACAAGAAACTAGCCGACCAAGACGTGGAGCTCAACAAATCCCGTGCTCTGGCCGAAGATAAAAAAGGCGAGACCAACCGTATCGCAGCCGAAACCGAAGCCAAAGTCCGCGTCATTGAGCAAGAGCTCATTGCTAAGAAGCTTACCATGAAGGCCGACACCGACAAAGAAATCGCACAGCTCAACGCCGATGCTCGACTCACCGCTGCGAAACTCAAGGCAGACGCTGACCTGTATGAGGCTGAGTCCGAAGCCAAAGGTACGCTGCTCGAGAAAGAAGCAACCGCCGAAGGCGAACGCCTCAAAGCCACCGCGCTCAACACCCCGGGCGGCGAAAACCTAGTTGCCTTCGAAATCGTCGAGCAACTCAACCTCGGTGAAGTCACCGTATCGACGCAGAGCAACGACTTCTTAGACGTCGCATCCGTGCTCGAAAAAGTCGGTGCCAGCGCCGAGTAGTTTCGATTCTTTTCATTTAACATAAAGACGATTGGTATCTGATACCAATCGTCTTTTTTTGTGCATTGCATTGTAAGATAGGCTAAGAAGTGAAGGACCAGCCCTCGTTTATTCCCACATCGGCTCAACCTTAGCGCGGGCGAGTCACCCACTCTTCACTGTCTGGCGACAATGCCAACAAACCCAGCCTAAGCGACTCAGCCAAGATTCTGCGAACACTAAGCGCGCGGGTGCGCTTGCTTGTGCGCCTCTTTGAGTCGGGCAATCGACACATGAGTATAAATCTGAGTGGTCGATAAATTAGCGTGCCCCAGCAGTTCCTGCACGGTGCGCAGGTCCGCACCATTATCCAGCATATGCGTGGCGAAGGAGTGGCGCAGCTTATGCGGCGTCATATCCAAAGGTAGTTCTGCAGCAGCTAGATGCGTCTTTAAGAGTTTCTGCACCTGGCGCGGATCCATGCGCTGCCCATTGCGCTGGCACACCACTGGTACATTCAACTCTGCCGACAGCTTAAACCGATCAATAAACAAACCGAGACAGCGCGTTGCCACAGGCCCGAGTGGGCAAAGCCGCTCTTTCTGCCCCTTGCCGAGCACACGAGCCACGCCCTGCTCCAAATCGATCTGACCATGATTGAGCCCGCAGAGTTCACTCACACGTAACCCGCCACCATAGAGCAGTTCTAGAATCAGCGCATCGCGAAAGGCCTCGAATTCGCCGATTCTACCCTCTTGCCAGAGTAGAATCGGGGCATTTAGTAATGCCCGCATTTGTGACTCAGATAGAAACTTAGGCAGTGGCTTACTTAACTTCGGCAGCGTCACGCCGGTAAACGGATTCGACTCTGCTAAGCCTTGCTGGCGAAGGTATAAATAAAATGCACGCAGCCCCGACACATGATTATGTAGCGTGCGCCTCGCCAGCCTTCGCCCCTCTTCGATTAAATACGAGCGCACATCCAACGGCCGCACCGCAGTAAAATCACCATGCCATGCCCCCCGACCTTGCATCCATTGCACGAAGTGCTCAACTGCAGCGCGATAATTACGAACCGTATAAGCGGAGACACGTCGCTCCAAGGCGAGA
>CAZIMR010000279.1:0-2483 GCA_964540215.1 uncultured Puniceicoccaceae bacterium | reverse complement strand
GGATCTGCATATTCCGAGGCAACGCCGTGTGGCAGTGCTAGGAAAAACACATCTAAATCGTCCCGCGCGGCGAGTTCAGCCGGATCTGAATTGCTAAACTCTAGGCCGCCCACCAGGTGCCGTAGTCCTGGCATGACATTTGCGACTAGCTTGCCAGCTAGCGAGCGCGAGGTGACTGCAGCCAATGTCACGTTTGGATGGCGTGCAAGTAGCCGAACTAGTTCTTCTCCGGAATAGCCGGATGCTCCGATGACTGCTGAGTTCATGATCGTGAATGTGTGGAGGTGAGACTGGTAAGTAGACTTTAGGATAAGGGGGATGAAAGCGATTAGGAATCTGTAAAAATAAAAAACCCCCCAAGGCACGTAAAACGGCCTTGGAGGGTTTGCAAAAAATGCGTCCTGCCGCTTGGCGGTTTAACGTTTCGAGAATTGGAAGCGTTTACGTGCGCCAGGTTGACCTGACTTCTTACGCTCGCGGGAGCGAGGGTCGCTCATGTGGCCTTCTTGTTTCAGTGGCACACGAAGTTCACTGTCCATCTTTTCAAGTGCACGAGCGATGCCGAGACGAGTTGCACCCGCTTGACCATTGAGTCCGCCGCCTTCTGCTTTCACTGTAATGTCAACTTGATCTGCCAACTCAACCGTCGTGAGAGGGGAGAGGGCTGAACGTGTGAAGTCTTCAGTCTTGAAGTAGTCTGCTGGCTCTTTGCCATTAACTATGATCTTACCTGTGCCGCGGGTAAGACGGACGCGTGCGCGCGCTTTTTTACGGCGGCCGACGGTTACAAATGTTTGTTCGCTCATTATAAGTATTCTAAAAGTTTAGACGAGTGGCTTCGGCTGTTGCGCTTCGTAAGGATGCGTTGGGCCAGTGTGAATTTTAAGCTTCTTGATCATCTTGCGACCAAGAATGTTGCGAGGCAGCATGCCTTTAACCGCGTGTTCAATAATGAACTCAGGTTTTTTAGCGCGCATCTCTGCCATAGTTACGTGGCTTTCGCCACCCATCCAACCAGAATAGAACATATAGCTCTTATCGCTGTTTTTCTTGCCAGATACTTTGATCTTCTCGGCATTAATCACGACGACGAAATCGCCCGTGTCTGCATGCGGAGTATAGATAGCCTTGTGACGGCCGCGCAATACGTTGGCGATTTTGACTGAGATGCGACCGAGTGTTTCTTCGGCAGCGTCAACCACATACCAGCTTTTGGTGTGATCAGATGTTGTAGCTAAAGTTGTTTTCATGATTTTGGAAAAGCGGCAAACAGTAAAACGGCAGAGGTGCCTGTCAATGGGAATTTTAGCTGTTTCAGCTTATTTTGCTTTTTTATTGCAAATGCTAGGCAGGGCGTCATTTTCCGCTGCTTTTCCAGATTCACATCTAAGAGGGAGCTATACTTTGAGAGACGATTATTTACAGGCCGCACAATTGGTAATTACCGATCCGATGATTCTGATCAATGTTATTTCGCGCCGTGCGAAACAACTGAAAAGTGGCTACAAGCCACTGATTGAGTCACTTGAGCGTCTTTCCGCTGAGGATCTTGCGCTGCGTGAGGTCATGGAGGGTAAGATTACTTATCAACTCGACGAAGCCACAGACGAAGAAGGCGCTTAGGCGTTAATCTGTGTGTTTACCCTTTATTCCTGCTTGAGGGTGGCCTCTATATCAGAGGAGAGTTTTTACCGTGTGTGCTAAAAAAAAGTCAGCGGACGACCGATTTAAGGAAATTCGCAACGGCAAGGCTCACCACAATTATTTTGTGGGCGATTGTTTTGAAGCAGGCATTGAGCTGAAAGGCACCGAGGTGAAGGCGATTCGGGGCGGCGATGCCCAGATTACAGAGGGATTTTGTCGGATCGAGAAGGGCCAATGTTGGCTCTACAACTCTCATATTGGAGAGTATAAATTCGGGAACTTTCAAAATCATCCACCACGCCGCAAGCGCAAGCTGCTACTGCATCGGCGTGAAATCCACAAATTGTTCGGTGCGATGGATGCGGGTGGTAAATCACTGATTCCGTTGCGCATGTATGTGAAACACGGCTTGATCAAGATCGAGATCGCACTTTGTACAGGTAAGAAGCTCTTTGATAAGCGCGAAACGCTAAAGAAGAAGATTTCGATGCGTGAGGCCGAGCGCGAAATGCGTCATCATAAATAGGAAGCGCTACACATGTCTCGAAAATCTGTTCTCGTTCAGGCTCCGGCCAGTACTTCAAATTGCGGCCCTGGTTTCGATACGCTTAGTATTGCGCTGACACTGTATAACTTTGTGCGCATTACACTGCGTGAAGATGCAGTGATTCGCGGTGTCGATGTTGCTACTCAAGGCACTCAAGCAATGGTCGAGGCAACTGCGCGTGCATTTATGGATGCCGCTGGTGTCGAAGTGAGTGGCTTTGACTATGAAATCTGGGGCGATGTGCCACAGGCGCGCGGGCTGGGTTCGAGCTCGACCGTGCGTGCCGGAATCG
>CAZIMR010000278.1:0-2502 GCA_964540215.1 uncultured Puniceicoccaceae bacterium | reverse complement strand
GCAGCAACTGTGGTTTCGACGCCAATTTTTGCTAGTAGAGCTGCACCTACTGCACCAGTGGCCGAGGCTTTCGCCTTAAAGAAACCCTTGGAATTTTCAGATATTGATAACTGGATGTCTAGTTGTGACAATGCATCAACGTATATCTGAGTAAATGGTTTTTTGAGCCTACATTGCACCACGATACTGTTGGGGATCACCTGCTGTCTCAACCAAGACTTCCCAGATTTCGATGGGCCTCGTATAGCCACATGGGAGGACCTTGAAAGATTAAGTTTCATTTCGTTGTCTAGATTTCCTCGGTCAATGTAGGAAAGGGCATTTACGCTCGGAGATATGCCAAATACGTCTTTTGTTTTCATTTTTTTCTTAGCCAACAAGTTGTTATGTGATTTTGACATATGATTCCTCGGTTGCTTTGGGTTAGACAATGAAATAAAGAATTCGATGTAATTTTGACATATTGTTAGCACAAGCATGCGGCTTTTTTTTGACTAGTGTAGACTAGGAGATCGGTCACTTATATTAATCTTAATCAAGGAAAGGTAAATTGAGCGGCAGCGGGGCTCCTTCGGAGCCTATGCCGCCGCTTTAGTTCTACTCCGCGTTGAGTTACCCAATTCGGGGCTGTGTACGAGCGAATTTGAACCTCGATTTCCTCTTCGATACTAGACATCGGAACCTATTTGTTCCGATGATTCCACGATCAGGAGAATTGCAGCCTTCAATGAACAAGGAAGCTGAGGCAATGCAGCTATGACGCGGTCTAGGGCCAAATCAGTGCATATATCAGTGTAGCCCCCTTCGGCTTTCTCTGTAAGTCCTTCTTTATTAGTGGTCTTAGTTGTATTCTGTGAGCCGGATGAAGAACCAGCCGCTGGTTTGACGTAGCCCGCTTTAGCGCGAGCCTTAAGCTAAGTTACATGTTATTTATGCTGGCACCGGAAGTGCTGTCTTCTTGGTTGATCACCGGCGCATCCGCTGCATCGTCTAGCCCACATGATTATTGAATCTCAAGAATTGCCTCCCATCGGCACCAATGCGTTTGCCCTGATAGAACCTTCACGCAAGGAGTGTGTGATTGTCGATGCACCCGCCGAGGCCTACGATTGGGCGCTACAAGTTGCCCAACAGCATGACTGCCAGATTGTGGCGCTGATTTTGACCCACGGGCACTGGGATCATATTTTGGATGGCCATAAATTTGCCGCAGCGGGGATCCCGACTTATGGGCATTTGGCCGACACTGAAATGTTTGCGGCCCCTTCGAAAATGGCGAGCTATGCGATTCCAGGGCTGGAGTTGTTACCTGTGTCGATTGAGCACTGGGTCAAAGCGGGCGATACACTCGATCTGCTCGGCGACCAGTTAGAGATCCGCCATGTGCCCGGCCACTGCCCTGGGAATATCTTAGTATATGTGGCTAGCGTACAAGCAGCGATCGTTGGCGATGTGATTTTTGCAGGGAGCGTCGGGCGTTACGATTTCCCGGGCGGCGATTTCTCTGTGCTAGAGCAATCGATCAAAACGCAGGTCTACACGCTGCCGGATGCGACGATTATTTATCCTGGGCATGGCCCAAATACTTCGGTCGCCGAAGAAAAGAACGGTAATCCATTTGTGCGCGCATGAGTTCAGCTGACCAGCCTCACCAAGTCTTTATGGCGCATGCGCTAAAATTAGCGCAGCGAGCTTGGGGGCAAACGCACCCGAACCCTATGGTCGGCGCGGTGATCGTCGAGCAGGGGCAGATCGTGGCTGAAGGCTGGCATCATGCGGCGGGGCAACCGCACGCTGAGATCGAAGCACTGCAAGCGCTGGGACGCAAGCCGGCCGAAGGTGCGACGATTTATGTAACTTTAGAGCCTTGCAGCAGCTGTGGTCGTACGGGCGCTTGCACCACTGCGATCCTTGAGTCGGGCATACGGAATGTGGTCGTCGGCGCAGTCGATCCGAACCCAGACCATGCCGGGCAGGGGCTCGTGCTGTTACGCGCAGCGGGCGTCAATGTGATCGAAGGGCTGCTGACGCAGGATTGCACTGATTTGAATTTAATTTTCAACCATTGGATTGTGAGCCATCGTCCGTTGATTGCGGCGAAGATGGCGCTTACCTTGGACGGTAAATTCGCGGCGGCTTCGGGGCACTCGCAATGGGTGACGGGGGAGGCGGCACGGGCGGATGTGATGCGTTGGCGGCGCTATTTTCCGGCGATCGCAGTGGGAGCGAATACGGTGCTGCGCGATGATCCGAGCCTGACGAGCCGGATTGGCGAGTCGACCTGGTGTCCGCGGCGTTTTGTGTTTGATCGGAGTTTGCGCACTGTGCGCGAAACGCGCTGGCCGCAGCTTTATACCGACGCGCACAAGGGGCGCACGACTGTGCTGTGTGGCCCAGCAGCGGATGTTGATCTGCGCGGTCAACTCACTGCCCATGGCGTGAGCGTCTGGGAATTGCCAGAAGTCGATGGGCATTTAAATTGGGAGGCTTTTCGTAAGCGTT
>CAZIMR010000277.1:0-2505 GCA_964540215.1 uncultured Puniceicoccaceae bacterium | reverse complement strand
GATTGGCTACTCAAGCCGGAGTGGTTGCGCAAAGCCATGGATCTGCTCACCCACCCAGCCTGCGGCGGCCTGCTTTTCACTTTCGTCTACACTGCATGGCACATTCCCGCACTCTACGAAGCGGCACTGCACGACAAACGTATTCACATCCTTGAGCATTGGACGATGTTTTCTCTCGGTATACTCATGCTTTGGCCCTACTTGACCCTGTCGAAACGGGTCCCTCGCCGTGGCTATGGCGTTCGAATGCTGGCGATCTTCCTACTCATGGTCGGTCAACTGCCAGTGTTTGCCTTCCTTACCTTCGCTGGTGAAGCAATTTACCCGACTTACGCCTGGGCGCCGCGCATCATCAACCTCGACCCACTGAATGATCAAATTCTGGGCGGTATCATAATGAAGGTGGTAAATATGGGATTTTCACTTACAATCCTTGCAATATCCTTCTACTTTTGGGCGAAAAGTGAAGAACAGGACGACCCTACCACTACACAAGCGACCACTAGAAACCCACAAAGATCTAATTAGGAATGACTTGGGAAATATTATTTGTTTTTTCGCTGCTGATCTTCGCGATAACGAGTTTCATTTGGGAACGCATCTCGGCGGATCTCACAGCGATCACTGTATTTGGCGTGCTGATTTTTGTCAGCATGATCAGCAAGAGCCCAGAACTCCCGACACTCGAAAACCTGCTAGGCGTCTTTGGTAATTCCGCCCCCTTGACGATTGCCGCGATGTTTATCGTCAGTGGATGCCTTGAACGTACTGGCGCGATTGACCTGATCACTGGCTATTTAAGGCGAATGGTCAAACTGCCTTACAGGAGTTTCATCTTCATCATGGTCATCGGTGTGGCCGCAGTCTCAGCATTTATCAATAACACGCCGGTCGTAATTGTCTTGATGCCCGTCGTGCTGACGCTCTCCCGAGAAATGGGCATCGCGTCCTCAAAACTACTGATCCCGCTATCCTACGCATCAATCTTTGGTGGTACCTGCACCCTGCTTGGCACCAGTACCAACTTGCTTGCCAGCGGCATCTTAGTCGAATCTGGTCATGCACCGATTGGTATGTTCGAGCTCGCAGCAGTCGGCCTACCAATCCTAGCATTTGGCTCGCTCTACCTTGTTCTATTTGGCGACAAACTACTCCCCCACCGCGAGACTCTGACATCCATCCTCAGCGATGAAGAGCGCAAAGAGTTTATGACCGAAGCCTTCGTGCGCGCTGGATCCGAACTTAAAGGCCAGACCGCACTCGAAAGCGGCATGCTCAAAGAGCGCGGAATTCGCCTACTCGAAATTGTGCGCCAAGGGGTGGCCATCGCAGGCGATCCGAGACAAACAAAACTCGAAGTTGGTGATCGTCTGGTGCTAGCCTGCCGCCCATCTGGAGTTGCCGAAGCACATTCGATCAAAGGGATCGCCTTGCACAGCGAAATATCCGCCGGACTAGAAACGATCGCGACGGATGAAGGTGCCCTTGTCGAAGGTGTGGTCGGCCCACACGCAACCATCCTCGGTAAAACGCTCGGCGAGATCAACTTCCGCCAACGCTTCCGTATAGTCGTGGTCGCCGTACACCGCAAAGGGCACAATCAGCGCGACCGACTCGACAGCTTACGCCTACAGCCCGGTGACACTCTGCTGATGATGGGCTCGACCAAGGCAATCAACTCGCTCTCCTCTAGCGAAGAGATTATCCTGCTGGATCGGCCACGAGTGCCAGCTCGCAGTATCCGCGCGAAAATGCCAATCGCCATCGGAATCACCATCGCAATAGTCACACTCGCCACGCTTAACATCGTGCCCATCGTCGCCGCCGTCACACTAGGCGTGGCAATTTTGATGCTGACTGGCTGCATGAAACCGAAAGATGCCTATTCTTCGGTCGAGTGGAGTCTTTTGATGATTATTTTCGGTATGCTCGCGCTCGGACAAGCGATGGACTCAACTGGAGCTAGCCTGTTGATCGCCGAGAATATGATTGGTGTGGTGCAAAATTTTGCCCCCGAACACCTGCAAAGCGTCATGATGCTCGCATTCATCTACATCATTACATCGACCTTCACTGAATTTCTCTCAAACAACGCTGCCGTCGCCCTGATGGTACCCATCGCGCTTAGCATCGCAACGACGCTCGGCATCGACCCTCGTCCACTCGTGGTCGGCGCATGTATCGCCGCCTCTGCGAGCTTCGCGACACCCATTGGCTACCAAACCAATACCTACGTGTATGGTGTCGGTGGCTACAAGTTCTTCGACTTCACCAAGGTCGGCTTACCGTTGAATATCATCTGCTTCACCGTCACAGTATTCGTCGTGCCGATGTTCTGGAGTTTTTAAAATCGCGCAGCCATTTATACTGTCAAAGTTTTGAAGCTTAAAGGTGCGAATATTATCACCTTGATACTTTCATACCTTCGAAACTTCTCGGTGGATCTAATTCAGATAAACTGAACTAGATATAATACATCGAGCTGCTATCCTCCACAACGAAGGC
>CAZIMR010000276.1:0-2511 GCA_964540215.1 uncultured Puniceicoccaceae bacterium | reverse complement strand
CATTGGCGCATCGGGCGAAGCCGCTTGCCCACCAGTGTGCACCACCCGAACTTCGAGTAAGTCACCCAATTTACCCGCAGTCACCAGTTCGCGAATCGTCGCATCGAAATCCAACGAAAAGGGCGCTGGCACAATTTGCGCCACCAAGTCTGGTTGCGCCTGCGCGGCGGCATACATACGCCGCGCTTCCTCAAGGTTCGCAGCCATGCGCGCCTCGCACAGCACATGCTTGCCACTTTCAAGCGCCGCAATCGTCAACTGAGCATGCATATTCGGCCAAGTCCCAATACAAATTGCATCCAAAGACGGATCCGCCACCACCTCCTGCCATGTCTCCACGGCACGCTGAATCCCGTCTGCCTTCGCGACCTTCTCAGCCGACGCTAGACTACGATTAGCCACCACCGAGAGTTCTACATTCTCTATTTTGTGGAATCCAGGGATGTGCGTCTGCCGCGTGTTTGCCCCCGCGCCAATAAATCCGATGCGTAATTTGCGATGCTCCATACTAGTCGTGACTGATTTAAATTAACTGAATTGCCCGAGATGCAAGGTCAACTGATGCTGCGTGCGTTTGGCAAATTCGGGATTGTGCGTCACCAGCACCAAACTCTTCGCTTCTTCACCAGCGAGTTCGAGCAAAAGATCCATGACCGCCACACCAGTCGCCTCATCGAGATTGCCCGTTGGTTCATCGGCCAGCACCAGCGGTGGATCATTGATTAACGCACGCGCCACCGCGACTCGCTGACGCTCCCCTCCCGAAAGTTTAGAAGAGCCATGGCGCAAGCGATGCCCCATTCCCACACGCTTCAACAGCGCCTCCGCACGATCAATCACAGTGCTATTAATACGCCCTGCGATGCGTGCGCCCAATAATACATTCTCCAGAGCATTTAGCTCTGGTGCTAAGTAATACGATTGAAACACAAAGCCGATATAATTGGTACGGCGTGCAGCTAACCACGACAACGAACGCCCCGACACTTGCTGCCCATTCCACAATAACTCGCCGACATCAGTGGTCTCCAAGCCTGAGAGCACATTCAACAAAGTGGACTTACCACTGCCCGATTCGCCGCGGATACTCACACTCTCACCGCGTCGCAGCTTAAAATTAACACCATTCAACACCGAAATCGCACCGTCTGGGCCTGGGAAAGACTTCCCCAACTGTTTCGCCTCTAGAATTATATCGTCTGAATTATTCACTTCGCAAGGCATCAGCAGGTTTCAATCGAGCGGCTCGCAACGCCGGCAATAAGCCGGCCAACGTCGAGATAACAACCGCAAAACATGTCACAACCACAAAGTCAGACATCAAATAATGTACCGGGATCTCATACACATCATACTGCCCGAGAAAGTTGACCTGCGAATTCGTCAGCCACGCGTAAGCCGCAAGTATCGGGCTACGGTAATGCAGGCAGATGACCGCCAAAGCGATGCCCACAGCAGTACCAAGCGTGCCAATCACAAAGCCCTGAAAACAAAAACTGTACGCCACCTGATGCGGACGTCCGCCCATGGCGACTAACAGGCCGATTTCGCGTGTTTTGCGCAGTACTGCCATCATCAACGCAATCGCAATTGAGAACGACGCCACCAAAATGATGAAGATGATGATAAACGAGATCACCCGCTTCTCTTGCTCGATCACAAATAGGAACTCTCGGTTCGAATCGATCCAGCTAATGGCTCGCAATCCAGGCCGCAGCACCCGTTCTTCCAGATCATTGGCAAACTGGTCCGCCTTTGCCCCCGGGCGCAACTTCAGCACTAAGCCGTGTACGCCATCTTCGAGGCCATACAACTCCTGCATCACCCGCAGCGTCGAAATCATCGTGTTACCATCCACCTGTGGCGAACCCGTGCGAAACAAACCGATCACGGTAAACTCCCTAGGTAATAAGACCTCGTCCTGCTTTAAGCGTTCCAACATCAACGGCGTAAATACTTCAACCACCGATCCCGGCCCTGCCTTCAAGGTGCGCGCTAGCCCCTCGCCAAGAAACACGCCATCATCATCAAACTCATCAAGACTACCGTAGGTCAGAAACTTTTGTAGTGGAATCACCGCCAACTCCGCGATTGGATCAATGCCACGAATCATCGGGAATTGCGGACGATTACCATGCTGCAGCATGACCACACCTTCAGCAAACGGAGCGACCCCAATCACATACTCTTCGCTCAGCAGCAATTCGCTCTGCTCTTCCCAGTCATAGACCACTTCATCGGAGCGAATGCGAATATCCCCCTGCGTATCCACCAGACGCGAGCGAATGCCCTCGCCGAAGCCATTCATCACACTCTGCACGATCACCAATACGCAGACCCCAAGCATGACCCCCACGATCGACATCAGTGAGAAAAAAGAAAAGAAGCGCCCCGAAGGGAATAGCTGCTTCAAGGCGTGGTAAATATACCATGGCATAGCTACTTTGTCGCTGATCCAGCGCCGAAGGAAAAGCGTAAAAAACATGAATCTTATAAAAGCGCGGTTTCGAC
>CAZIMR010000275.1:0-2516 GCA_964540215.1 uncultured Puniceicoccaceae bacterium | reverse complement strand
TAGGCAAAACGAACCGCGAGCAACTGCGCGACCTTCAGAGTAAGGCTCACGAGTGATCCTGCCAATGTTCAGGCGAAACCGCTATGACCATCCGGCGGTCTGCGACAAGCACAGGCCCCATCTCTACTTCTTTTTCTTCTGTCGGTGATAGTTCGTCTTGTCTTGATCTTTCACCTGCGGCGGCACGCCACCGTAAGTCGGATCATAGAGCGGAATGCCCATCGCTTTAGCTGTATTCCAACCAGGCTTCGGCGAACGAGCTACATAGGCATAAAACGGAGCGGTCTCGATCTCATCACTAATAAAGAGTGGCGCCAAGGTGGTGATGCCTGCATCGAGTTTGACCTTGAAGGTCACTTCTTTCGCGTCTGCAGGAATCGCCATGCGTGTATCAATGTCGGCTACGCGCAGGCGGGCTTCGGTGAAGTTAAAGGCTTTGCCATATTTGCCGGAATTGATCGCGGCATCGGCTTCAACGGGCCAGCGGCGCAGGGAGATTTCGTAGTCCCCTGCTTCGGCGACTTCCACCGCCCAGTGTCCAGGCTTAGCAAACGCACCTTGCATCACGTGTGGTTGATACCAGGGGATGTTTTCGACCAACCAATCGTGCGAGGTCAATGTGACTACGGGTGCTTCGTTGGACCCGATGATACTGTGGCTTGTCATGTCATGCTCGCTGGAGACATCGCTCCAGAAGGTTTCGTAGTCACTGCGCAAACGCTCAACCACTTCAGGGTATTGCTCTGCCACGTCCTTTGCCTGTCCAGAATCGGCGGACATATCGTAGAGTTCTTTACCATCGATGAGACGCCATTGATTCGTCATCACCGCACACTTGCGCCACTTCTCGGGAGTCACAATACGCTGTGATTCAACCACGAGGCTGCGGTCTGTCCAGCCATCGCCGTCGCCATAAATCAGGTCGCGGAGACTGGTTCCGTCGAAAGCAATCTCAGGTGCCTTGAGATCACAGAGGTCAATAAAGGTCGGCAGCATATCGACGTGCGCGGCCAAAGTCGGCACGCTCTTGCCGGCCTCAACATTGCCGGCAGGCCAGCGCATAATCATTGGCACACGGTGGCCGCCATCATATTGACTGCCCTTTTGTCCGCGCATGCCAGCTTTGAAGCCACGGCCTTTTACAAGGCCGCCTGCCGTGCCGTTGTCGGTGGTATAGATTAAAATTGTGTTTTCGGCGAGGCCTTCGTCTTCGAGCACTTGCATGAGCTTGGCCATATTATCGTCGATATTGGTCACCATGCCGTAGAACTCGACGCGAGAGACATCCGGATTGCCCTCATAGGGCTTGGTGTATTCCTCGGGGCAATAAAACGGGCCGTGCGGCGCATTCGGCACGATGTAGGCGAAGAACGGCTTATCCTTATTGGCTTTGATAAATTTGATACCCTCATCAAACCAGTTGTCCGTGCAAAATCCCTCGAAGCGCTTCAGCTTGCCGTTCACCCAATAGGTATCGTCGAAATAATCATTGCCCCAATAGTCTGGTGTTTGGCCAACACCGCCCGCGCCATGATAGACGGTGTGTTGAAAACCGCGATCCTCGGGGCGAAATGGATAAGTGTCACCGAGGTGCCATTTGCCAAAGATTCCAGTGGCGTAACCGTTATCGCCAAAAACATCTGCCATCGTCACTTCGCGACTGCGTAGCAAGTTACGTCCCTGCACCGTGTGCCACACCCCGACGCGATTCGAGTAGCGCCCCGTCATCCAAGCCGAACGGGTCGGCGCGCAAGTGGGATCCACGTGGAAGTTGTCGAGTTGCACACCCTGCCCACGGAGCTTGTCGATATTAGGAGTTTGAATGACGGTGTTACCATTACAACCGAGATCGCCGTAGCCCTGATCGTCCGACATCACCACGATGACATTGGGGCGTTGCGGTGCCGCGTTCAACGCACTGATCGCAGCGAACAAGGAGAGGAGGATAACTTTAAATCGATTCATAATGGGCAGAGTTACGTGGGTTCGTCACAGAGTGAATACGCAAAACCGGATGATTTACGTATAAAACTGTAAATATTGCGTTTCATGGGTGCTTCAAACAATGCCAAGATGCGGGCCTTCAAGCGGTTGAAGCATCAATCTAGCCATCTCAATATTTTGCACTGGTCGGCTAAAAATGAAGTGAGTTGACTACAACCGGCAGAAACCTCAGGTTTCGCTATTACTTAACTATTAAAGTCTTCTCCTATTCAATTCTAGCTGCCCTCCTTGCTCCCGTCGCACTCCCAGCAGATACGCCAACACCCTAATTGGTTTAAAATGTCCATCAAATGGACTAGAATCAGTATTTTCAAATCTTTGAAAATAAGGTAATATATAGATCATGTATTTTCAAAAAGCACTTCCACTCGCCTCACTGATGGCCCTCTCCACGCTTGGCTGCAATGCAGCTACAGATGCCAATGATGTGAAATACGAAGCCACCATAGAGTCGCTCCAGCAGTATGAATGCGCCGATTGGTTTCGAGATGCTAAATTTGGCATCTACCTCC
>CAZIMR010000274.1:0-2535 GCA_964540215.1 uncultured Puniceicoccaceae bacterium | reverse complement strand
TCTCGGATGCGAGTGTGCCGGAAAAGGTGCAGTTTTCTGCTGAGGGCCGCTTGCTAGAGAAAGATTTCGATCTTGTGCGTGCAGTGCTCAAGGAAAGCCGACGCAGCACCGCGTTTCAGGATATTTTGATTAGTTTCCTGCCATTTCTGCTGATTATTGGGCTGCTTTATTTCCTCTTCGTGCGCCAATTAAAGAGCGCTGGGAAGGGCGCGATGAGTTTCGGTAAGAGCAAGGCCAAGATGCTGACGCGCGATAAAGACGCGCTGACTTTTAAGGATGTTGCGGGTTGCGACGAAGCGAAGGAAGAGGTCAGCGAGGTCGTTGATTTCCTCAAAGATCCGAAGAAATTTCAACGTATCGGTGGTCGCATTCCTAAGGGGGTGTTAATGATGGGCCCTCCGGGCACTGGTAAGACATTACTGGCAAAGGCAGTGGCTGGTGAGGCCGAAGTGCCGTTTTTCTCGATCAGTGGTTCGGACTTCGTCGAAATGTTCGTCGGTGTCGGTGCGGCACGTGTGCGTGACATGTTTGAACAAGGCCGTAAGAATGCGCCTTGTATCGTATTTATTGATGAGATCGATGCCGTGGGTCGCCAGCGTGGCGCAGGTGTTGGTGGTGGTAATGACGAGCGTGAGCAGACGTTGAACTCCCTCCTCGTTGAGATGGATGGTTTCGATGGCCACGAAGGTGTGATCATCATCGCCGCGACCAATCGTCCAGATGTGCTCGACTCGGCGTTGCTACGTCCAGGTCGTTTTGACCGCCAAGTCACAATTGATTTGCCCGACCTTAATGGTCGCCGCGAAATCCTTATGGTGCATGCCAAGAAGTTCGCACTTTCTGAAGAGGTGAACCTCGAACACGTTGCGCGTAACACGCCAGGCTTCTCTGGTGCGGACCTGGCTAACCTTCTCAATGAAGGTGCTTTGATCGCGGCGCGCTACAATAAAGATGCCGTGGAAATGAACGATCTCGACGAAGCGCGTGATAAGATCTCCTTCGGTCGTGAGCGGCGTAAGTTGATGGATGACGAGGATCGCAAGATCACTGCTTACCACGAAGCGGGGCATGCTTTGATCCAAGCAGTGGTGGATGATGGGCATTTGCCCGTACACAAGGTAACGATCATACCGCGCGGTCAGAGCCTCGGTTCGACTATGTTTATGCCGAAGAAGGATTTGCTGAATCACTCTAAGCGGCGTCTATTGAATCAGATTTGCACAGGCATGGGTGGCCGTTCGGCGGAGGAAATTGTGATGGGCGACATTACCAGCGGCGCGTCCGGCGATATTCGCATGGTCACTTCGACTGCGCGCCATATGGTGTGCGATTGGGGGATGACTGAACTTGGCCCGATCGCTTTCGGTGAAAGCCAGAATCATGCTTACATGGGTACGATGGGTGCTGGCTCGAATAACTTTAGTGAAGAGACTGCACAAAAGATTGATAAGAAAATTTACGACATTGTGCAGAAGCAGTATTTGCGCTCGCTCGATATTTTGAATGAACACCGTGCCGCGCTTGATACCATGGCAGAGGCCTTGTTGGAGCACGAAACGATTGATGGCGTTCACGTTCAAGAGATCCTTGATCATGGTGAAATGCGCTCGCCGATTATTAAGCGTGAAATCATCGAGCCTGAGGCAGAGGCTGAAGAAGATTCTGGTGATGAGGTCGCGAAGCAAGCAGACGAAGATGATGACCAAGGCGACCTGGCCGGCGAACAAACCGCAGCACCATCGCCAGCGTAACGTATCTCAGTTGCATTGATTTTTCAAAAGGCTACTTCCTGTATTGGGGAGCAGCCTTTTTTGTTGGTTTCGCTGAATTTTGAAGGTTCTAAAATCGGTGGCTTCCTTTGGAGGGGAGGTCGTCGCCAATGGCATTTGCAGCTTAACTAGTGACTGCTCAATCGTTAACCATCTAATTGAAATGACTGCCTCCAAATGAGCTAATGACCACGAATGAGTCGCAAGTTTACATAGGCGCTGGGGGGAGGGGCACTCGGCTGGATTTGGGGCAATCGTATCGCGTCTGCGGGCGGGCACCTCCAGGAACCCGCCTGTGGAAAGACTCATCCCTTTTTGGGGTCTATTGGCGAGCCTGTCGCGCTTTGCGAGAGGCCTTGTCAACCAGTGCGAAGAGCTGGTCGATTTGATTTCGCTTCCGCGTGGATTGATGCCCTTTGACTTTGAGCAATTCGAAGTTCAATGGATCGGTGCTGCGGAAGTAGGCTTTATAGAGTTCGGTGTTGCGCAGCGGCAGGCCTCGCTTCGAGTGGTAGTGGTGTGCTTCGAAGCGGGCTCGGCGTTCCGCTAGGTTGATGATATTCTGTGAGTCGGTATAAATCGTGAGATGCTCGGTGTCTTCAGGCTGATCGGAGAGGGCCCAAAGTAAGGTTTGCAACTCTAGCTTAGTCGAGGAGGTCTCTGTGAACGAATGAACGTTGATACGTTCGCGCAGCTTTTCTAGCGGTAGAGAGACTTCGTCGGCTGTGACGATGGCCGGTCCGAGCGGGCAGAAGGTGTCGAAGGT
>CAZIMR010000273.1:0-2555 GCA_964540215.1 uncultured Puniceicoccaceae bacterium | reverse complement strand
CGCCGCATAGCTCCATCGAGTAGCCGCTGAGCGCTTTCGATTCGCCGCCAATTTGGACGACGCGCACGAGGTCGCCATACTTATCGCCAAAGAATTGCATGATGTCTGCGCGGCTTTTGACGTCGGTGTGTTGCACTGACGTCCAAGAGACTGTATCCGATTTTTGGATACAAGCATTCACCTTGTCTTCCATCTCCGTGATTTGAGCCGGCGTGAGCGCTTTGGAGTTGAAGTCGAAGCGGAGGCGGTCTGGCGAAACGCTGGAGCCTTGTTGTGAAGCGTCGGTCGAGACGACTTCGTGGAGCGCCCAGTGCAGTAGGTGTGTGGCGGTGTGGTGCGCTTCGATCGGTAGGCGACGCGTCCGATCGAGTTCAATCGTAATTGATTGTTGAGAGTTGAAAGTTGAGTGTTGAAGGTTTTCAAGGATATGCGCCGTGGCATGGCCAATCTTCTGAACCGCGACAATGGGATACGTCACCCCGTCAATCGTCGCTGTGCCGACATCGCCTTCTTGGCCACCCATTTCGGTGAACAGCACAGTCTTGTCTGTGATGATGAGGAGCTGTCGGTCTTGTTGGTGGACTTCGAGGATCTTTGCTTCGCAAGAGTCAGCATCGAAACCGAGGAATTCGGTGGTCGCTTCGGAGCTTAGGTCAAGCGCCCGAACGATGGTTTTCTTTTGCGATGCGCGCGACAATTCGCGGGCTTGTTCCATACGTGTTTCGACGGCTGCTTCATCGAGTGTGATGCCACGCTCACGGCAGAGCAGTGCAGTCAGGTCGAGTGGGAAGCCGTAGGTATCGTAAAGTTTGAAGGCATCTTCCGTCGGGAAGACATTTGATTTGCCCGCGTCGCTTTCAAACAGTTGTAGGCCGCGATCCAGTGTCTTATTGAAACTGTTTTCTTCAGTGGCGAGGGTGTCTTTAATCGCTTTAGCGCGGGTGCCGAGTTCAGGGAAGACGCTGCCGAATTCTGCGATCAGCGTATCGACGAGTTTCGGCAGGAAGGGCTCGCTACCGTCGAAGCCAAGTGCGCGACCGTATTTGACTGCGCGGCGCAGAATGCGGCGAAGTACGTAATTGCGCCCAGTGTTGCCCGGCAGGATGCCGTCGGCAATCGAGAAACTGAGTGTGCGGATATGGTCGGCAATGACACGGAAAGCGATGGCTTGCTCGAGTGTATCGGACTTTCCGATACCTTCACCGGGATAGATGTCGGCGTAGGTCTTGCCGCTGAGTGCTTCGAGTGTGCGGAAGATCGGTTGGAAGACGTCGGTCGCGTAGTTGGTTGGCTTCTGCGAAAAGTCTGTGAAGCCCTTGGTGTTTTGGATGAGCGAACAGGCGCGTTCAAAGCCCATGCCGGTGTCGACGTGCTTGGCGGGTAGGTCGCGGAAGCTGCCGTCGGCCTCTGCATTGTATTGAATGAAGACGAGGTTCCAGATCTCGATGCAGAGATCGGAGTCCATGTTGACGAGCTTGCCTGCGCTGTCGCCGTTGGGGGTTAGGTCGACGTGCAGCTCGGAGCACGGACCGCAAGGGCCGGTTTCACCCATCATCCAGAAGTTGTCCTTCACGTTGCCGTTGACGATGTGCTTCTTCGGGTCGAGGCCTTTGTTCTCAAATAGAGCGGCCCATAAATCGTAGGCTTGTTGGTCGAACGAAGAGGGATCGCCTTCCGAGGGCATATACACCGTGGCGTAGAGTCGTTCGGCGGGCACACCCCAGACATCGACGATCAGTTCCCAGCCCCACTCAATAGCTTCTTTTTTGAAGTAATCGCCGAACGACCAATTGCCAAGCATTTCGAAGAAGGTGTGGTGATAGGTGTCGTAGCCGACATCCTCCAAGTCGTTATGTTTGCCGCCTGCACGGATGCACTTTTGTGTGTCGGTCGCACGTGCCGGCGAATAAGGTGCCTTTTCGGTGCCGAGGAAGTAGGGCACGAATTGATTCATCCCCGCATTGGTAAAGAGCAAGCCGGGCGACTGTGGCATCAACGAAGCCGATGGCACTGCCGTGTGCTGCTTGGAGGCAAAGAAGTCGAGAAAGGATTGGCGGATTTCGGAGGAGGTCATGATAAAAGGAAGAGCTGCGAGGCTGAGTTATTTGGAACCACGAATGGACACGAATATAGATAATGAACGGGAGCTATAAAACGATGCGTTCCCATTCCAACTTTGGCTGTTTAAAGTTGATGATGAGGCCCACTTTGTGTCCGGTGATTTTCAAATAGTTGAGCATTTGTGCTCGCTCGATGTTGATTCGTGTCCATTCGTGGTTCCTAAAACGAAGTCGTTGTCGTATTACAGGTTGGCGAGCACGGCGGCGGCCATTTCTTTGGTGCCTACCGAGTCGAGGCCGAAGGCGATGTCGCCGGTACGGGTGCCGCTGGTGACGGCTTTCTCAACTGCGGCTTCGATCGCTGCTGCGGCTTCGAACTCGCCGAAGCTGTAACGGAGCATCATCGCTCCCGAAAGGATTTGTGCGCAGGGGTTGGCGATGCCTTGTCCTGCGATGTCTGGGGCAGTGCCGCCAGAAGGTTCATACAGTCCAAAT
>CAZIMR010000272.1:0-2565 GCA_964540215.1 uncultured Puniceicoccaceae bacterium | reverse complement strand
ACCTGCAAGCCACCATTCCCGCAAGAATGCCGCATACTAACCCCACTATTTGATCAAATTCCATTTTTTCTAATACAGATTGGCATTCGGCTGGGGTAAGCCGTTCGCTGCGAGCGTCTGCCGCCCGAGTCTTTGGGGTAAAAGACTATTAAACTGGTATATGGTTGATATTCGGCTCGTTCTGTAATTTCAAGGTAAACTTTTCTGAACCTGAGCAAGCCGTCACTTGCGCTGACTAAACCAACGCAGCACTCCTGCGTAATCGCGGCTATTGAGAACCTGTTCTTTTTCCAGCCAACCTTTACGAACGATGTTCACCCCAGCATCCAAGCGGCGCACAAAAGAGGCGTCCCTAAGGAACAGACTTTAAATTGTCTCGATAGTAATGCTGTGGCGCAGTGGTTCAAAGAATGCAATTAGACCGTAGCATCCATTTTGCCACCTGTCATCGATACTTCGGGCTCTACGTCAAACAGATCACGATAGACAATCCCGTAAGCTATAATAAATCGTGGGATGATCCAGAAGTATGCAATACCTAAGGTAAAGGCTCCCAGAGAGACCCAAATTGTGTACATGAGTGTGAGCTTAAATAGTAGCCAAAAGTTGCGTCTCTGCCAAACCGTTCGAACTGAGTGCTTGTAGGCACTAATTGTGCCGAGCCCCTTGTCGACGATCAGTAACCAGACAAAACTAGTTAGATAACCGACATAAACCGCAAATAAGACAGCCAATGCTATGATTAATCCTATGAGCGCAGTTGTCGTTGGTGCCGAAGATAATAAAGCGATTGCAACGGCGATCAGAATTCCAAACACGGTGTAAAAAATAACACAAATAATAAAGGCTGCGTAGAGTGACCACATCTTGTTGTAATGGCCGAAGATCGACTTTACCCGAATCTCTCCATCTCTAGCTCGGTCGACCCCGAGGCAAAGCAAACCAACAAGAATAGGGTACAAGAGTAGCGGACTCATGACCAGATCGAAGAATAAGGTGCCGACTAAGGATACTCCAGCCTCACCCCCGACGACTTTGATAATCATAGATGGAATTGCGAGCGAGATGGCGATGCAGCCGTAGGCTAGCAAAGCTAAGTTGAGCGTTCCTAAGTGACCTTTTCGTTTGGCGGACGCTTCATTGAGGATATCGGATACACAATAGTTCATATGTTGAGTACATTTAGACGAAGTGCTACTTACGAGCCATTTTAAGCGTTAAAAGCAAAGACACAAAGGAATTAGGAGGCCCAAGGCCCTTTTGTGAAAAACGACCTCAGAGGACCTTGAAGCACTGCGCCTCTTCAGCTCGAGTAATCAATAACCAACAACCCACTATTCCGGCAAGAATGCCCCCCCAAGTCTTTGGAGCAAAAGACTATTAAACTGGTATATGGTTGGTATTCAAATTTTTCTGTAATTTCACAGTAAACTTTTCTAAACCTGAGCAAACCATCATTTGCGCTGAATAAACCAACGCAGCACACCTGCGCAATCACGGCTATTGAGAACCTGCTCTTTTTCCAGCCAACCTTTGCGAGCGATATTCACCCCAGCATCGAAGTAGCTCAGGCCCTCCATGCTGTGGGCATCCGGATTGATTGAACACATCAGCCCACGCTCCGCGGCTCGACGCCAAAGCCGCCAGTCCATGTCGAGGCGACGTGGGTTGGCATTGATCTCAATGATCACCCGATTGGCAATCGCAGCGTCGATCACTTTGGATAAATCAATTTTATAAGGCTCGCGGCGCAGCAAGATACGTCCCGTCGGATGGCCCAGCATGGTCGTCGCCGGATGCTCAATCGCACGGATCACGCGCGCCGTCATTTCCTCCTCCGACTGACTGAACGAAGAGTGCACCGACATCACCGCATAATCGAGCGCAGCAAGTGTACTCTCCTCAAGATCCAACGACCCGTCGGGTAAGATATCACACTCAATTCCGGAAAAGACATGCACTGCCGATGCGCCCGATTGATTAAACGCACGGATGCTCTCGATCATCCGCAACACGCGCGCATCATCTAAACCATTGGCTTGATAACTCGCCTTCGAGTGGTCCGCCAGGCCGAGGTAATCCAAGCCGAGCGCTCCTGCGGCAGCTGCCATCTCTTCGATCGTGCCGCGACCATCTGAAGCGGTGGTATGATTATGAAACACGCCGCGGATATCAGCCGACGTGACTAAATTCGGCAACTGCTGTGCCTCCGCAGCCTCGATCTCACCCAGCCCCTCGCGTAGCTCGGGTGGGATTTCTGCAAGCCCGAGAAATTTAAAGAGTCCCTCCTCCGTCTTGATTGCAGATAACTCATTTGGTCCGGTTCGCTCCGCGCCCGGTCTTGTCGTCGCTTCGCTCCTCGGAACAGCTTTCCGATCTCCCTCCTCACCCTTCTGCACCAAGCCCCACTCACTTAAACTATAGCCACGCGCCAGCGCGCGTTGGCGCAGCGCCACATTATGATCCTTGGAGCCAGTAAAATGATGCAGAGCGAAGGCAAACTGCTCGGCCGGCACCACGCGTAAATCCGCCTGTAAGCCCCCTTCGAAGCGCACACTCGACTTG
>CAZIMR010000271.1:0-2571 GCA_964540215.1 uncultured Puniceicoccaceae bacterium | reverse complement strand
AGTGAACCGAAGAACCTGCTTCCCGATTGGCTCCGCTTCCTGCGCGGCGTCGTCGATAGTGCCGACTTGCCGCTCAACATCTCCCGTGAGTCGATGCAAGACAGCGCGTTGATTCAGAAGCTCAACAAGGTCATCACCAAGCGCTTCCTCAAGACACTCGAAGAAAAAGCCAAGAAAGAGCCCGAAGTGTACAACGATTTCTGGAAGTCCTTCGGCGTCTTCCTCAAAGAAGGTGTCACCACCGACTTCACACACCGCGACCAGCTGCTTAGACTGTTACGCTACGAATCTTCCTACAGCGAAGAAGGCAGCAACACCAGCCTCGCCGACTACCTCTCACGAGCACCCGAAGCCCAAAAGGAGATTTATTACCTTTCCGGCGCCAGCCGCAGTGCAATCGAGACGGGACCCTACTTCGAAGCCTTCAAGGCGCGTAATGTCGAAGTGCTCTACCTGTATGAGCCGATTGACGAGTTCGTCATGAACCACGCCCGCGCCTTTGAAGAGAAGAGCTTCATCTCCGCCGACGCCGACGGTATCGACCTCGAAGCCATTGCACCAGAGACAGACACCGACAAGGAAGAAGCCTTGGCAACCGACGCGGTCGAAGGGCTTTGCGCATTCATCAAAGAAAAGCTTGGCAACGACGTCAGCGAAGTCGCAGCCAGCGACCGCCTCGTGGGTAGCCCCGCGATGATCGTCAACGGCGACAAGATGATGACGGCTCAGATGCGCAAGATGATGAAGGCCATGCAGCAACAGCAAGGCGACGATGCAAGCCCAATGGGTGCAGAGCCTCCCGTCAAACTGCAGATTAACCCACGCCACGCATTGGTAAAAAATCTCGCCGAGCTGCGCAGCTCCAACGAAGAACTCGCCGGCTTGATCAGTGAGCAGCTCCTCGACAATGCACGCGTCGCAGCGGGACTCCTCGAAGATCCGTCTGCCATGATTCAGCGTAACTATAAAATCCTCGAGCAACTCAGCTCGAAATAAAATGCTTTGATGCGATCCTGGCGTACCGCCAGTCGTTAGAAAAATTCACTAGCGAGCGGGTTGATCCCGCGATCTTCAAGGCGTTCTTAGGACGCGCTCCAGAACACGATATAAACGCGTGCAACAATGCCAGAGGCACTGGCTGGGGCAATACTTCGGGGTACAAATCTTCCCGCATCGGCAACGCTTGGATCGGTCTAAATCTATCCGACTCACCGCCGTGCACCCCGAAATGAGTTCACGCTGAAGCGCAGACTAATCTCGATACCTGATATGCTCGGCCTACTCCAGCTTGAGCTTCACTCTACTGAATATCACTAACCAGTCGTACGTAGACCTGCAGCGATCGCATTGACGACGCGCAATAAATTGTCGGTGGTCGCAGGATCGAGCTTATCGCTGGCTCGTGCTTGTTGCAGCAGATCGATTTGCTTTTTATGCAGGGCAGCAAGTGGTACGTCCCGCTCAGTTAGCGTCTTGTAAAAGCGTGGGCGGCGTTGCGGCAGTGATCGAGTGAACAACTTCCCTAAATGATGCACGGTCCGTGAACGCTCGTCGAGGATCTGGCCAAGGATGCGTTTACGCAAAGCCACGTCTGTGACCAGGCCGGCGTAGGTGCGCATCCATTTCTCATCGGAACTACTGATACTGCTTTCGATGTTATAGAACACGTAGCGTAAAAACGGAGTGGCTTCTAAATTATCTCGAATCGCTTTGTAAGCTTCCGGTGCTTCAGCTTCAAGCGCATCTAAAGCACTGCCGACGCCATACCAACCGGGGACGTAGAAGCGGGATTGATTCCAGCTAAATACCCAGGGAATCGCCCGCAGGTCTTCGATGCTGGCTTTGCCCGTACGGCGCGATGGGCGCGAGCCGATACGGCTTTGCTCAATGGCGTCGATCGGTGTGGCTTCTCGGTAAAAATCAATAAATCCGGGGGCTTCCAGCAACTCGCGGTAGGCACTTCTGGAACGCTTCGCCAAAGTCTCCATCGCATCATCAACCACCTTATTAGCGGGTTGCTTTACAGCGAACAATTGCGCTCCAAGGCTACCGGCGAGCAACCATTCCAAATTGGCAATGGCAGTGGCTGGAGTGTTGTATTTCTGTGCGATGACTTCGCCCTGTTCATTTACACGGATGCCACCATCGAGAGAGCCCTCAGGCAACGCTTCGAGAAAACGGTGAGTAGGGCCAGCGCCACGGCCGACAGTACCGCCACGACCGTGAAAAAATGCGATTTTGACTCCGTGATCTTGGCCGACGTCAAACAGCTTACTCTGAGCGCTCTTTAATATCCATTGGCTGGCGAGGATGCCGGTGTCCTTATTACTATCGCTATAGCCAAGCATAATAATGAAACGTGGCTTCGTATCTGGGTCGCCTATACGCAGGCTATGCCGCGTGCAAGGATGCGAGAGGAACGCATCTGAAATGCCTGGAGCACGTTCGAGGTCTTCGTACGTTTCGAAAAGTGGTACCACCGGCAACATGCAGCGGAGTTGACCATCTTCTTGGTAGGTAAGGCCGACTTCTTTGGCGAGTACGTAAACTGTCAAGAGGTCGACCAGGTTA
>CAZIMR010000270.1:0-2581 GCA_964540215.1 uncultured Puniceicoccaceae bacterium | reverse complement strand
CATTTTTTCGATTTAGATATCGAGAATAAGTCAGTGGCGCTTGGGGAGTGTGGGCCGGCGATTCGTTTTTCAGATTTGATGATTATTAACAAGACCGAACTCGCGCCCTATGTTGGCGCCGATCTCGATGTGATGGATCGCGATTCCAAGATCCAACGTGGTCAACGGCCCTTTATTTTCTGCGACTTGAAGAGCTATAAGGGGCTCGAAGATGTGGTCGCGTGGCTGGAGCAGGAGTGCTTCTTTGCGATCAAATTATAATGCCACTGATTTGCACAGAGGCTGTAGCAATGCGTCCCGCAGTATTGGGTGGCGCGCGCTTAGGTTATACGCATCGAGCGGATGTTGGCACGCGTTTGACTCAACAATGGGTGCGTCCGCCGCTGCATTTGGGGAAGGCATACCACGAGAAGGATTGGGCGATTAGTATTTTAACCAGCCCGACTGCTGGCTTGCTCGAGGGTGATCGACTTGAGGTCGTTGCGACTGTGGCGGCGGGTGCGAAGGCGGCGCTGATCAGTCCGGCGGCTTGCCGTGTGCATACAATGGGTTCAGGCTATGCGCAGGTGGATCAACATTATACGGTCGAGGCTGGGGCGGTGCTCGACGTCTGGCCAGCGCCGATGATTCTGCAAAAGGCTGCAGCGCTACGGCAAATCACGCGACTGGATGTTGCTGTGGATGCGACAGTGCTGCTGTGTGAGGTTGTTTCGCCGGGGCGTGCTGCCTTTGGTGAATGGTTTAAATTTTCCGAGTGGCGTTCGAGCCTGCGTATTTATCGAGACAAGAAGCTACTCTCATATGAGAACTTTAGCTGCGTGCCTGAGCGTGGCGATTTGTCGGATTGGCGTGAGTTGTATCCGTCAGGAAACTACGCTGGTCTGTATTATTTGACGCCTGAGCCGTTGGGCGGATTGGTGCAAGCGCTGCATGATCTTGAGATCGCAGATGCGGTGATCGGAGCGAGCCCACTTCGCGAGGGCGGGCTAGGTTTAAAGGTTTTGGCCAAAAATGGAATTAGTTTGCGCAAAGCGATCTTTTCGCTGCGAAAACTGCTAGTTGAGCATTCGCAAGTTGATTTTCCTTTTGCTCTACAACGCGCACAAACTTTCTTTAATTAATTCACACACCTCATCGCTTCGTATTATGCATCTGGCTAGCGAATCTCTGCCGATCTCTGTTTCTTTATTCACTAGTGTCGCTGGCGTCGTCAGCCTGAGCTTTGCATGTTATGGAGCGCGACGTGAATTGAGCGGCTGGCAAGTGCCTGCTTTCTTTGCGATGACTGGCTTCGTATTCATCGCGCAGATGGTGAATTGCTCAACAGGGCTGGGATTCTCTGCGCATTTACTGGGTGCAGCATTGTTGACCGTGCTGTTTGGGCCATTTGCTGCCATGCTTTCAATGGCTGCGCTATTGACCGGTCAGATGGTTTTGCTCGGCGATGGTTCGTTGAGCACATTGGGGGCGAATTTCCTAAGTATGGGCGTGGTGGCTCCGTGGGTAGCGCATTTTATCTTCCGAAGTTTGCAGGGACGCCGCCAATTGATGGCCGATTCTGGTCAGTTGTTTTCGATGGGCTTGGCGTCGTATGGCTCGGTGATCGCTGCAACTGTTTCGATCAGTTACATGCTCGGTGGTCAACTCCTACAGTTGCTCAGCGTACATGCTGTGATTGGTTTTTTTGAGGTGGTCGCTTCTTTGGTGGTTTACGCGGGGTGTGCGCGCAGCGTCGACTACTCGGCTAGCCGATCTGAACTTCGCTTAATACCAATCGCCGCCGCATGTGCGCTATGCATCTGCTTGGCACTTTTGAGCTCCCAGCTTCCCGATGGATTGGAGCATGTGCTTAATATATCGGTGGCGATGAGTGAATAAATTGCTTGCAGCGACTCTATCGCTGCATCTTCAGAAAGTCGCGGCTGGTGCGCTTAATCTTTTTGATACGTGTAGCCATGCGCTGCAGGTCGCGCTTATCCATTTTTTCGATGAAGAGTTCGCCGTTGAGGTGATCGGTCTCATGCAGGATGCAGCGGCCGAGTAGGCCTGTGGCTTCGAGCACGTGGGTGTTGCCTTCAGTGTCTTGATACTCGCAACGCACACCAATCGGGCGGGTGACTTTGCCGCGTACGTCGGGAAAGGAGAGGCAGCCTTCTTCATAAACATCCTCACTTGGGTCGATGATCGTGACCTTCGGATTTGCCAATGCCATCGGCATAATCAGATCGAGTGGTGGCTGTTTGCCGTCGAAGCTATAATCGAACTCGGGCTTTTCGCCTTCGGGCGGGCGCACGTCCATCACGCAGAATTGCAGTGCGAGGCCAACTTGTTGGGCGGCCAGGCCGATGCCGTCTTCGTCATACATGGTGTCGACCATGTCGTCGGCGAGTTGCGCGAGTGCGTCATCAAATTCTGTGATGGGTTCGCCGACTTTGCGTAGGATGGGTTCGCCGTATTGTGTGACTCTTAAAAGCATATAAGGAAAACTGAAACTGAGACGAGTGCTTGTAAAGCTTTAGGGCAAAGCGATTTTCGGCATGCGGTGGGTGGCTGGGTGGTCGAGTGCCACTCCGCTACTCGG
>CAZIMR010000269.1:0-2587 GCA_964540215.1 uncultured Puniceicoccaceae bacterium | reverse complement strand
ATTCGATGGAGTGTCCGGATCCGATCACCAAGTTGACTTGGGATAATGCGATTCAGATCAGCCCAACACTTGCGAGGGAACTCGAAAGTGCCCAGGGCATTCAGATCTTCCCGACCAAGAAGCCCATGAATAAGGACAGTAAGTTCTTTAAGGCTGCAAAGGGCACACTTCAAACGAACAAAGCGAACTTCCGCCGCGGTAAGGAGGAAGCGGTTGTTGTCGAATTGACGGTTAACGGCGTCACGATTGAAGCACCGATCCACGTTGTTCCAGGTCTAGCAAACTACACAGTGGTACTGCCACTGGGTATGGGTCGCAAGGTCGTCGGGCGCGTTGGTCAAGGTGTTGGATTCGATGCCTATGCCGTGCGTACCTCTAGCAGCCTTGGTTGTGCACTCGGTGCCTCGATCAAACTAACTGAAAAGACCTACCACCTAGCGAATACTCAAGAGCACTGGTCGATGGAAGGGCGCGCACTGGTTCGCGAGAACACAGCAGCGGGTTATGCTAAAAAACCTGATTTCGCTAACAAGGTCGGTGTCGAGTCACACGCTCCATCGAATTATGCAAAAGATGACGACAAATCGCTGCAGGAGAAGTCCATCAACCAGTACCGTGGTAACTCCGCTTATGAGCACCCTGCATTCTCCAAGCCACTGCCGAACGTAAAAGTTTGGAAGAATAACGAGGATAAATTCCCGATCCCGCAGCAGTGGGGGATGGCGATTGATTTGAATAGCTGTATCGGTTGCACGGCGTGTGTCGTTGCCTGCCAAAGCGAAAACAATGTGCCGATCGTTGGTAAAGATCAGGTCCTTCGTGGCCGTGAGATGCACTGGATGCGTATTGATCGTTATTTCTCAGCTGAGAAGTACGACCAGACTGAAGTCCCAGACGACGTTCAAGTGTCCTTTATGGGCATGATGTGTCAGCACTGTGAAAACGCACCGTGTGAGCAGGTATGCCCTGTGAATGCGACTGTGCATGATTCTTCCGGTCTGAACACAATGGCTTACAATCGCTGCGTCGGCACTCGCTACTGCGCGAATAATTGCCCGTATAAGGTGCGTCGCTTTAATTTCTTTGATTGGAACAAGCGTCAAATCGGTGAATTTTACAAGGGCCCACTCGGTCCTGTCGATGAGCCAGAACTTGAGAAGATGCAGGCTAACCCAAATGTCACAGTGCGCATGCGCGGTGTCATGGAGAAGTGCACATTTTGCACGCAGCGTATCGAATCTGCTAAGATTGAGCAAAAGCGTCTCGCTGGTGCTTCCGGTGACATTCGCATCGCGGATGGTAACATTAAGGTAGCTTGCCAACAGGCTTGCCCAACCGATGCCATCACCTTTGGCGATATCTCGGATGCGACCACTGAAGTCTCTCAGATGAAGGCAAGTGACCGTAACTACTCGGTGCTTGGTTATCTGAATGCCCGCCCGCGCACCACTTACTTGGCTCGTCTGCGTAATCCTAATCCTGAGATGCCGGATGCTTACGAAAAACCATACGCCTACGCTCAATACGACGAGCGTTATGGACATGGTAGTCACGATGCTCATACCAGTGACGACCACGGTGCCAGCCATGATTCCCATGCAGCACCTGCGCATAGTGATCACGGTCACGATCATTCCTCCCACTCTGCAGAAGCACATCCCGCTCACTAATTTCTAACTGCGAACCTATTAAAATGGCTACGACACCTCAAGAGAGTTCATTGGACGCGACACAGGCCGCTTTATTGGCTAAAGTGCAACCAGCTGAGCTTCACGAACAGCCCCTTGTCACGAATGATCGTGATTTCAATTGGGTCACTGAAAAGATCTGCCGCATTGTCGAGACAAAAACCCCGATGTGGTGGTGGGTCTGTATGGCGATTGCGTTGGTGACTGCATCCTTTACTGGCATGGGCTTGCTTTGGCTTGTCAGTTCTGGTGTCGGTGTGTGGGGATTGGCAAATCCGATCAACTGGGGCTGGGCGATTGTTAACTTCGTCTTTTGGATTGGTATTGGCCACGCTGGAACGTTGATTTCCGCCGTCCTCTGTTTGTTGAAGCAGGGCTGGCGAACCTCGATTAATCGAGCGGCCGAGGCCATGACGATTTTCGCGGTGGTCTGCGCGGGTATCTTCCCGCTGTTCCACGTCGGTCGTGTTTGGTTCGGCTGGTGGTTGTTTCCCATCCCAAATTCCAATGGCATCTGGCCGCAGTTCCGCTCTCCATTGGAATGGGACGTATTCGCGGTTTCCACTTACGGAACAGTCTCAGTGCTGTTCTGGTATATGGGTATGATTCCTGACCTCGGCGTGCTTCGCGACCGTGCGATCCAACGACTGACCAAAGGCGCTTACGAAGGTTGTGGCTTCATGACCAAGGGTATGGATGTCTTTCGTAAATATTTTTATGGGGTGGCTGCCATGGGCTGGCGCAATGCTGGTAACCACTGGCGCAACTATGAAATGGCTTACTTAGTGCTTGCTGGTATCTCCACTCCACTGGTTCTTTCGGTGCATACCATCGTCTCCTTTGACTTCGCCTTAGCGGTGTTGCCGGGTTGGCACACCACCATCTTCCCACCATACTTC
>CAZIMR010000268.1:0-2614 GCA_964540215.1 uncultured Puniceicoccaceae bacterium | reverse complement strand
GCATTTTCGCAGTCGCGACACTAGATGAACGCAGCGAAGACACCACCCACTTCGAAACGCCTTACTCGATCGCATCGATTGGCGTCGTACGTGCCTGTAAAAAGAACTCCGATGGCAGTTCAAATCTGGTCTTACAGGGACTCGCCCGGGTCGAACTCGAAGCGATCGTCAGCGAAGACCCCTATCGCACCGCCCGTATTCGTCAAATCCTCAGCGACTTAGGTGGCCCTGAAGAGCAGATCGCGGCTCTGCGAAGTCGATTACTCAGCCTGATCCAAACCCAGCGTCGACTCGGCGCAGACATTCCCAAAGAGGTGCTCCAATTTCTTGGTAACATCAGCGAACCAGAAAATGCTCTCGATCTGGCGATCTACACGCTTTGCTCTTCTTCTACACTCAAGCAAGAGCTCCTAGAAACGCGCGGTGTGGTACCACGCTACCAGAAATTCGCCCGTTTTTTGCAAACCGAAATCGAACGCCTCAAGCTCGACATTCGATTGAAAGGCGACCTAGACGATAAAAACATCGGATACAACTAGTGCGGCTGGGGCTGTCTCAGAAATTTAGATTCTGCCCGAATCTTAGTGTTTTTGGTGGAGGGACGCCGTCCCCGGCGCCCCCAGTTTACCAAGCTGGGAGTCGCCTAAATGTCATAAATACAAGCCAAGGTGACGCACGGGCATCGAGACGATGCCCCTCCGGCCTTTAGCTCGAATGAAAACAGCAAATTATTGTATTTTAAGACAGCCTCCAAGCAAGGCGCCCCCCCCCAATCAGTTCTTTGGTTTCTGGAAATAGAAACTCAACAAGCCAGGGTTTACATTAATCGTCTCGATTTTAACCAGTGACAACAGTTGGTCTCCGATTCGATTTTCGACTTCGAATGCAAATCGGTAACCATCGATCTGGCGGTAATCACGGTACTGCGTCTCTAAGCCCAACGTTCCATCCTGATGAATTTGCTCACGCTTGAGAATCAGCCCACTTCTTGAATCTAGATAGTAGCGCACAAAAGGCTTACGAAAATTGCTCACCTCCAACACATTAACGTTCGTATCGCCAAGTTTCTCATTGCCCATATAAGAGATCTGATTCCACGACTTCTCTGAATGGCGAATCAAGGGACTGTCAAAATCAGCCTCATCACTAAGTGCTGAGAGTTGATCGGTCGACAAATCTTCAATCGTCACCTCTTCTCCGACCTTGGTACGCTGCCAACCTTGACGACCATTAAAGCCGCAAACAATCGACGTTTCACCTGTAGTCATACGATAACGAATCGAGTTTGGACGCTTCTTGCGCATCAAAAATTGATAGCTCGTCCCGCCCTGAACTTGAGACCCGTCAATACTCAGAGAAGACAATGCCGCCACCGATCGCAGCCCACCTAGGGTCTCCGTATAACGCTGAAGAATACGCTGAACCTCGGATGAATTACTTAAATTCGCCATCACCTCAAATGAACAGAATATAAATACACAGCTAAGAATAAAAAAGAGTCGCATTTAAACTACCATGAACAGCGCCACCCGCTTGAGGCAAGCCAATCCAACAAAACACCCAAAGATCCACGCCTCTATGATTGTAATAGCTTAACGAATTCCTTAGCACTGTTATTATGTCTGCAGAAAATATCTCCTCTTGGCTTCTACAATTTAACATTGCCGTCGGAATGGCCGAGGTCTTGGGACTGCTCCTGTCGGCACTTTACCTCGCGACATTAGCGTGGTTCGCCAACTACGCCGCCAAGCGCATCATCACATCAGTCATCCATCCATTGATTCATAAATCTGGGGCCGATTGGGATGACAAACTCACAGAGCAACGCGTTCTCATACGCTTCTCACATATTGTCCCAGCAGCGATCATACACATCTTCACGCCGACACTGTTTGCAACTCACCCACAGCTTATCGCTTTTTGCCAAGTCGTCGTAAACACCTACCTAATCGTTATCTTTCTCTTGATCATCGATGGTCTGCTCAATTTCTGCCGCTCCATTTGGGATCAACTCCCTGTCGGTAAGCGCTTCCCTGCTAAAAGCTTCATCCAAGCCGCAAAGCTCGTGATCAACCTAATCGGTTGCATCTTTATCCTCTCCGCCGTCCTCGGCAAATCCCCTCTCGTCTTTTTCTCTGGGCTCGGTGCCGTCACCGCCATCCTACTGCTCATTTTTAAGGACGCTATCCTCGGTCTGGTCGCGGGTTTCCAACTCTCAGTTAACAACATGGTCATGGTTGGGGATTGGATCGAAATGCCGGGGCGCGGTGCCGATGGCGACGTGATCGACGTCTCCCTGACCACCGTCAAAGTACAGAATTGGGACAAAACGATCACAACCGTACCGACTTACGCACTCATCTCCGACTCCTTTAAAAACTGGCGCGGCATGAGCGAATCCGGTGGTCGCCGCATCAAGCGTTCGCTCAACATCGACCTGCGTACCATACAGTTTGCCGACGAATCATTGCTCGAACAATTCAAAGGCATCCGCATTCTACGCCCCTATCTTGAAACGAAACTCAGCGACATTCAAAAATACAACGCCGACGTTGCAAACGATCTTTCCGAACTCATCAATGGCCGCCACCTCACCAATGTAGGTACCTTCCGC
>CAZIMR010000267.1:0-2627 GCA_964540215.1 uncultured Puniceicoccaceae bacterium | reverse complement strand
TGCGAAGCTTTCAAATTCTGCGCCGCGACCCGCGGTGTCGGCTTCGACTGCGAGATGGTAAGCGGCTTCGGCGCGTGCCGCTTCGGCAAGGCTGCTGTCAGCAGTAATGGCATTGAGCTTGGCGAGGCCTTCGTCGGTACTGCCGTTTTGGTAGAGTGCAAACGCTTGCCCGAGCTGAGCGCGCCCCGCGAGGGTCGGCTGTGCCAGTGTGGCAGAGGCCATGTTGTAGAATTCAAGGGCTTTCTCGAAGTCTTCAGCTGTGTAAGCGGCGTCTGCGGTACTAAGTGCGGCAAATCCACCAAGTGCTTTGTTGCGATTGGCTTTGGCGAAGTCTGCGAGTCCTTCGCTTGCGTTGGCTTCAGCGTATTCGGCTTGGAGTGCTATTTCTGAGCGGTCCTTGAAGATGCGCAAGCTTTGGTAACCAGCGACAGCTAGTAGTAGCACGACAATACAGCCAGTAAGAAAGCTTTTGTTTTCCATCCAGTAGATGCTAATGCGGTCTTCGAAAGAGATATCTGCAGACTCCTCTAAGTCGATAAGGTGACGCTCGTCGATGACGTCGTCTTCGGGCATGAGAGGATTCTGGTGTTTCTTTTTTGGTGGGTGGTTCATAACAAAGTAAAAGTAGTGGTCAGATTGAAAAGTGTGGCTAGTCGAAGATGACAGTTTTGTGGTGATAAACTAGAATGCGGTTGTCGAGATGAAGACGAATCGCTTGGGCAAAGACGGACTTTTCGAGGTCTTTTCCTTTGCGAACCAGATCAGGCACTGAGTTGCGGTGATTGATCCGAGTAACGTCTTGGTGAATGATTGGGCCTTCGTCAAGGTCTGCTGTGGCGTAGTGTGCTGTGGCTCCTATCAATTTGACGCCGCGAGCATGTGCTTGGTGGTACGGCTTGCCGCCAGCAAACGCAGGTAGGAAAGAGTGGTGAATGTTAATCACCGGGCAGCCTGCCTTGTTGAGAAAGTCATCGGAGAGCACCTGCATGTAGCGCGCCATCACCACGAGGTTGGCATCGTGCGCGTGCACGATTTCGAGCTGCTTGGCCTCTGCTTCGAGTTTGGTTTCTTTGCTCACGGGCACATGATAAAACGGAATCCCGTAGATTTCGGCGTCCGCTCTAAGGCTGTCGTGGTTGGAAATGATGCATGCCAGTTCGCCTGCCATTTCGCCGGCGCGAAAGCGCAGAATCGTGTCGTGGAAGCAGTGATCAATCTTGGATACGAACAGGGCGACTTTGGGACGATCCGTAGATTTCGCGACTTTGACCGTCATGCCGAGATCATCGTGGGCAAATTTCTCAAAGGCTGCAGCCTCTTCGTCGATTTCTCCTGAAGGTGTCCATTCCAGACGTTGGAAGAAGATATTCGCTTCCAGATCTTTATGTTGATCGGCGTGATGAATATTACTGCCACGCAGAAAGATCCAACTCGACACACGCGAAACCAGACCGGGTTGATCCGGTCCGTAAAGCAGTGCGATGATCGTTGCAGGTTTCATTTTTTAATGAGTTTGATTGATCGTCTGGTTCGTAAACATTTACCCCGATTTTGTTGCGATGATGCGTCAGGGAAGGATTACCAGCAGAGGCCAAGTTAGCGTGGATTGGCTTCTTGGCTGTAAGACTGAATCGAACGAACTTCGTAGCCCTTTTCGCGGATCGATTTGATGCCTTCGACAGCTGCGGAGGCTGCCGAGATCGTCGTCATGATGCAAATGTTATGCTTCACCGCTTCGGTGCGAATCATGTTCTCGTTTTGGCGAGGGACAGTGCCTTGTGGCGTGTTGACGATCAGCGAGACCTTGTTGTTCTTGATCAAATCGATCACGTTCGGGCGACCTTCGCTGAGGCGGCAGACGTGCTTTACGTCAATGCCGTTGGCCTTGAAGAGCTTGCCAGTGCCTGCGGTGGCGATGATGCCGAAGCCGAGATCACTGAGTCCGCGGGCGATTTCGACTGCGCGTTCCTTGTCGTAGTCCTTGACGCTAATAAAGACGTCGCCCGAATCCGGAAGAGCTGGCTTTGCCGCCATTTGTGATTTTGCGAAGGCAACACCGAGATCCTTGTCGAGGCCCATGACCTCACCGGTCGAACGCATTTCTGGGCTCAGCATAATCGGAGCGCCTGGGAAGCGGTTGAATGGGAACACGGATTCTTTGACCGCCCAGTAAGGAGGAATGATTTCCTCGGTGAAGCCGAGATCCACTAGCTTTTCGCCTGCCATGATGCGGGCTGCCAGCTTTGCAAGTGGCACGCCGATCGCCTTGGAGACGAACGGTACGGTGCGCGAGGCACGTGGGTTGACTTCAATGATGTAAAGCTCGTCGTCCTTGATCGCGTATTGCACGTTCATCAGGCCGATGACTTCGAGTTCTTTCGCTAGCGCGTAGGTGGCTTGGCGAACGGTATCGAGGATCTCTGCCGAGAGCGTGTGTGGTGGCATGACCATGGTCGCATCACCAGAGTGCACCCCTGCGAATTCAACGTGTTGCAGCATGCCGCCGATCACTGTTGTTTCGCCGTCGGAAATACAGTCCACGTCGAGCTCGTAAGCATCTTCGAGGAATTTGTCGAGGAGTACTGGAGTACCAGGTGCGACGTCGAACACTTCGCGAACGATCTTCT
>CAZIMR010000266.1:0-2642 GCA_964540215.1 uncultured Puniceicoccaceae bacterium | reverse complement strand
CGCGCCTACTGCGTCGCCTACCTTCGCAACCACCCGAAGATTCATCAAAGCGGCATGACCCTCATCGTGCGCCAACTCGCACCAACCCAGACCGGTCTACCGATTGAGCTCTATGCCTTCGCCAACGATACCGCATGGGCCAGCTTCGAAGACATCCAGGGCGACATCTTCGACCACCTCCTTTCGATTCTCCCCGAGTTTCAGCTCAGCGCCTTTCAATCACCCAGCGGCGCGGATGTAGAGAAAGCCTTGGGCAGAGATTAATCCAATTCCAGAAATCTCGTTGGAGGGAAATGCTCTGTCATTTCCAAATGTGGCCATCAGGATTAGCCTAATTAGGCGGCAACGACGGAGCGTTGCCCTCCACTAAGGAATCAACCACCAAACACCTGCTGTGTCGGCGTCTCATTGCCTTCTTCAAAGGTTGCCACATCACCCGCGAACACGATTTCGCCACCACCATCGCCACCCTCAGGCCCCAGTTCGATGATCCAGTCCGCCAAGCGAATGACATCGAGATCATGCTCAATGATTAAGATTGTGTTACCTGCATCGCGCAACTTGAAGAGCATGTCCATCAAGCGCTGCACATCCAACCAGTGTAACCCAGTAGTGGGTTCATCCAATATATAAAGTGTTTCGCCCTGTTGTCGCTTACTCAGTTCTAATGACAACTTAATCCGCTGAGCCTCACCGCCAGACAGCGTTGTCGCAGGTTGGCCTAGCTTAATATAGCCCAAACCCACATCCGAAAGAGTGCGCAACTTCTCCGCAATGCGTGGTTGTTTATCAAAAATTGCCAAAGCCTGATCGACGCTCATCGCCAGCACATCGGCAATGCTGAAGCCCTTAAAGCGCACATCCAAAGTCTCTCGGTTATAACGCTGACCATGGCAACTGGTGCATTCCGAATACACGTCTGCCATAAATTGCATATCGAGCTTGATGACTCCATCGCCTTTGCAGCGCTCGCAACGGCCACCCGATACATTGAAACTAAAGCGACTCGCCTTATAGCCTCGGATCTTCGCTAACGAACACTTCACAAAGAGGTCACGCAATTGATCAAACAACTTGGTATAAGTCGCTGGGTTCGAGCGCGGGCTGCGACCGATCGGAGACTGATCCACCTGCACGACTGAGGTGAAATGATCCAAGCCCTGTACACCTCCATGTTTGCCTGGAATCGATTTCGCTCGGTTCAACTTAAATGCAGCGGCCTTGGCCAAAATACCATTCACCAAAGTGCTCTTTCCCGAGCCCGACAATCCGCAAACCACTGTCAGCAAGCCAACCGGAAACGCCGCATCAACTGACTTCAAATTATTCTCGGTGGCCTTCTTGACGATCAACCAATCCTTAGTCGGCTTGAGTGAATCCACATATTTCTCCACCCGATTGCGCCCGCTCAAAAACGGCCCAGAGCGGCTCCCATCCGCAGAATACGAGGCCTGCGGCTGGCCTTCAAAAATTAGTTCGCCGCCCTCCACACCAGCACCAGGCCCAAGCTCGATCAAATGATCCGCCGCGCGCATGGTGTCGGCATCGTGCTCGACCACCACCACGGAATTGCCCCGATCACGTAGACCAAGTAAGGTCTGGATCAGACGGCGATTATCTAACGGGTGCAGGCCGATGCTCGGCTCATCCAAGATGTAGACAACCCCAATCAATGACATGCCGAGCTGAGTCGCTAAGCGAACACGCTGCGCCTCGCCGCCACTCAAAGTGGCATAGCTACGATTCAAGGTTAAATAACTCAGACCCACCTCATTCAGAAAAGACAAGCGTTCAGCCAAACCATGAATCGCATCGCTCACTGTTGCGTAGTCTGCATTCGATTGCAGCTGCGCCACAAACGCCTGCGCAGCGTGCAGCGATAAGCACAAAAAGTCTGCAATCGACATGCCCTCGATCAACACACTCAAACTCGACGGCCGCAGGCGGCGGCCATGGCAAGTCTCGCAGACGCTGCTGGTTTGATAGGCCATCAGCCGCGCACGTAATCCGTCGCTGGTCGTGGTGAGCCGCATGTTCTCTAGGTCAGCCAGCACGCCAGCAAACTCGATCGCCTCAGGCTTCGAGTTGCCCCCTTTCAACTTAAAGCTAAACTGCCGGCTTCCCGTGCCATACAAAATTTGCGCCTGTACCTCAGCATCCAATTCTTCCCACGCCACATCCGGATCAAATGGCAACTGCTCAGCCAATTGCTTCAAGATGGCATTACGCTTAATGATCATTTGCTTCGAGCCAAGACGCCACGGCTTAATGGCACCCTGCTTCACTGTCTTCAACGGGTCCGGCACTAACAGCTCGGGTTGAAATTGCAGCGTCTCTCCCAGTCCGCCACATTCAGTGCAGGCTCCTTCGGCATGATTCCACGAGAAATGCCTCGGCGAGATCGAATCATATACATCCCCACACGTTACACAGGCTAGACGATTACTCAGCGGCAACTCGCGCCAGCCATCCTTCGCAGCTTTATCTTCGATCAATATGATCGCCCGATCACCGCCTTCACTAAAAGCAAGATCCAACGAATCCGCTAAACGGCTGCGTTGATCTGTCTTTAACACGATACGATCCACCACAATCTCAACCACGATTTCGGAGGCCTTGGAATCGATTAAATCGGGCTCGTC
>CAZIMR010000265.1:0-2642 GCA_964540215.1 uncultured Puniceicoccaceae bacterium | reverse complement strand
AACCGCATGAGCACCGTGCAGTTCCTCTACCAATGGGAGTCGAACAAGCCGGAAGTCCTCGCGGACGGCATCTGCCAGTTCTTCGAGAACCAGGAAGAAGAGCGTGCCTACTATGCTTTTGCCGAAGAGCTAGCGCTCGGAACCATCGAAAACGCCGAAGTCATCGATGGCCACATCAACGAGCACGCCAACAACTGGACCTTTGACCGTATCGCCAAGGTCGATCTCGCCATCCTGCGCCTCGCTATTTACGAACTCCTCTTTCGCACCGACATCCCACCGATTGTCAGTATCAACGAAGCGATCGATCTAAGTAAAATTTTCTCAACTCCTGATTCTAAGCGCTTCGTAAACGGAATTCTGGATAAGATGAAGGAAAAAATCACCCGACCTCTGCGTAAAGCAGCGGACTAAGGAATCGACGAATGCGTAGTCTCTTTAAAAAATTCAAAGAGGGGCTCAAGCGCCAGACCCCTACTTTCCACAAGGCCTTTGATAGTGTCTTTTCTGGTGCCAAGCTAGATCAAGACGCACTAGATCAACTCGAAGAAGCCCTCTACACCGCTGACTTCGGCGTCGTCACCGTAGAGGAAATCATTGAAGAAATTCAAGCTGCCTACAAGGCCGATAAGCAACTCCGCGGCCAAGACGCTGCCAAAATCGGCGCGACCGTGCTCACCCGAGTGCTCGAAGGATCTGAAGGGTGCGTCACTGTCGGCCAACATCAACCCGAGGTCATTTGCCTAATCGGCGTCAACGGTTCCGGTAAAACGACCACTACCGCCAAACTAGGGCACCTGTACCAGAACGAAGGATACAGCCTTTTAATTGGCGCGTGCGACACTTTTCGCGCTGCAGCCAACGAACAGATCAAACACTGGGCCGATCGGCTGAAGATCGATATTGTCGCCAGCCACCACGGCGCCGACTCCGCCGCCGTCGCCTTTGATGCGTATGAAGCCGCCAAAAGCCGCGGCTGCGACATCGTAATTCTCGACACCGCAGGCCGGTTGCACACCAAGAGCAACCTAATGCAGGAGCTCGAAAAATTAAAACGTGTCATACAGAAACAAGACCCCGAAGCACCACACCACAGCTGGTTGGTCGTCGATGGCAGTCTCGGCTCGAACTCGATCGAGCAAGCGCGCGCCTTCAATGAAAGCTTCCCGCTCACAGGACTGATCATTACTAAGCTTGACGGTACCAGCCGCGGTGGAGCACTGGTCGGTATTTACCGTGAATTGAAACTACCTATTTACTTCGTCGGCCTCGGTGAACAACCCGACGATCTACAACCCTTCTCGGCCAAAAACTACGCCAACGCCATTTTCGGAATAACTGATGACGCATAAGGGCTTTGCTTGCAAAGACCACACTTCCTATTTTAGCCTTTAGCCATTCTAAAAATAGAGCAAACCCGGGCCCACAACAACGACTAACATGAGCACCATCGCACCACTCACCGTCGAACTCGCCGAACGCGCTTATCCAATTCATTTCAGCGACAGTCTGGGTGCTTTGAAAAAAGACGTCGCAGCCCTACGCGCTGCGGGTCGCAGTGTCCGTGTGCTCAGCGATGCCAAAGTGCTCGCCGCTCAACCTGACGTCCTTGCGCAGGCCGGCTTCGAAGCTGCCGAAATACTCAGCCTACCATCCGGCGAAAAGACTAAGTCGGTCGAATTTTTCAGCCAAGCTCTTAGCTTCCTAGCTGGGCACTCTGCCAACCGCGACTGTGCATTGTTCGCATTTGGCGGTGGCGTCATCGGCGACCTCTCTGGCTACGTGGCAGCCAGCTATCTACGCGGCATCGATTTTTACCAAATCCCCACCACTCTCCTATCGATGGTCGACAGTTCAGTCGGCGGCAAGACCGGCATTAATTTGCCTGAAGGTAAAAACCTAGTCGGCGCATTTTGGCAGCCCAAAGCAGTCTACCTCGAGACCCGCTTACTAGAAACCTTACCACCACGTGAATTCGCTGCGGGCATGGCTGAGGTCATCAAATATGGCATGCTCTACGACTTGGATTTCTTCAAAGAACTGGAGCAATTCAACTCACTCAGCGCAAGCTCCCTCGAACTCGCCGCCATCGTTCGTCGTTGCTGCGTAATCAAGGCCGAGATCGTCGCCGACGACGAAAAAGAAACTGCAGCCTCCGGCGGACGCGCCTGTCTCAATCTCGGACACACCTTTGCCCATGCGATCGAGAACGTCGCTGGCTATGGGCAGTATTTACACGGCGAAGCCGTTGCCATCGGTCTCAACCTAGCCACCCAACTTTCGGTCGAACTCGGCAAAATTGACGCCAGTAACATCGCCCGCGCTAAGGCACTCATCGAACGCTACGCCCTCCCGATCCAGCTCAAGGAAGCCCTCCCGACCAGCGACCTTATGGCCGCAATGCAGCGTGACAAAAAAAACCGCAACGGACGTCTACGCTTCATTAGCATGGAAAGCCTCGGCCACGCAGTGACCACCGACGAGGTCGATGTCGCACTGGTTGAATCACTCTGGAAAACAGTAGGTGCGAGATAATTAGAAGCAGCTGCATTCGCAGCTAGGCAAAGCCCAGAGTCGCCTCCTCGCGGTACTGGAAAATTACCGCCATCAGTTAAGGCCGACCAAGCCGAGCCGTGAATCAT
>CAZIMR010000264.1:0-2647 GCA_964540215.1 uncultured Puniceicoccaceae bacterium | reverse complement strand
AAATGGGTAACCTTCAGGAGCGTATTACCTCCACTAAGAAGGGTTCGATTACTTCGTTCCAAGCGGTTTATGTCCCTGCGGATGATTTGACTGACCCTGCGCCAGCCAACACCTTCGCTCACTTGGACTCTACCATCGTGCTTGAGCGTTCGATCGCTGAGCTTGGCATCTACCCAGCGGTGGATCCTCTTGCTTCGATCTCCAATGCACTTGACCCAGCGATCGTTGGCGAGGAGCACTACCAATGTGCACGTGGCGTACAGAACGTGCTGCAGCGCTACAAGGATCTTCAAGACATCATCGCGATTCTTGGCCTGGACGAGCTTTCTCCTGAAGATAAGCAAACTGTTTACCGTGCACGTAAGGTACAAAAGTTCCTTTCGCAGCCATTCCACGTTGCTGAAATCTTCACCGGCACACCTGGTGAATACGTTTCGACTGCAGACACCATTAAGGGTTTCCAAATGATCCTGAATGGTGAGTGCGACGACCTTGCCGAGAACGACCTCTACATGAAGGGCGGAATCGATATGGCGATCGAAGCTAACAAAAAGGGCTAATCCGAATGTCACTTACACTCGAAATCATTACACCTGACGAACGCGTCCTCAGCATTGAGGCCGATCAGGTCGTATTGCCGACTGAGTCGGGCGAGGCAGGTATTCTTACTGGTCACATCCCGATGGTCACCAAAGTCGTCGCAGGCGAACTCAAGGTGATCAAGGGCGGCAACACAGAGTTCATCGCAGTCGACAATGGCTTCGCCAAGGTCCTCGGTAACACCATCTCGGTGCTCACTGAAGCTGCCGTCGATGTCAAAGACATCGACCTCTCCGAAGTCGAATCAGCCCAAGCGCGTGCTGAAGAAGCCCTTCGCATCGCAGCAGCCGAAGGGCACGATCCCAGCGAAGTTGACCGTCTCGAGTCTAGCATTCAGTTCTTAATTACGCAGAAGCTTGCTAAAGGTCGTCGTCGCTAAATTCGACTCATATAATTTCCAAAAACGCGCTCCTGCAAGGAAGCGCGTTTTTTTATGGAGCGTGGCTACTCGCCATTAACAAGGATTGTTAAAACCACGACCGAAGCCACTGTTGTATTTACACGATTTAAAGAGCGAAGGATAAATAGGGTACGACTATGGAATTGAAACAGGTTAAAGGTAAGCGTTGGGATCATTTGAAGATTGAAGGCGATCGCATACACCATGAATGGGATCTCGGACGTGAGAGCGGCAGCCGTAGCACGGCGCTAGCAAATATCGATCCGCATGTCGGGCAGCAGCTTAAAAAAACTGAAGGGAAATTGCCGTATTTAGTCATGACAATTGTTCTCGCAGGGCTAATGTTTTGGGCGACTCAGGGTGATGCGGTAAACCTGTTGTTTTGGGGGATGATTCCGACTTTTTTCGTCGTATTTCTAGTCATCGCTTTTCGGATACGTTCTAAGGACGCGCGCTCGTTCGTCTACCTCCGAGATGGTTCAGTCTTTACTATCGTTCGTCACGATTGGGTTAGCGATGAGGCACGCGAAGCGTTTCTCATCGAGTTGAGTGTGGAGAAGTAGGCGCGACCACCTCAGTTGTGGCGTCGTTGCTTGCAACGGCTTCGGCAAGAGGCCTGTGCTCAATCACAATGGGCCGTTGCAAGTAACGACACTAGGATTCACACATAGCCTACGATTTAGAATGCACTACAATGCTTCAGTCGAAACTGCGATTTTGTTCGCGGAGGTGGCTGATTTTCCGGTTGCTTCAATCTCGATCCAATCGGCCATAATGCGGGCGCTTTCGCGCAGATAGATGTCGAAGTCTGGTTTGTCTTCTTCTTTCTCGATTGCTGCATCTTGCTCAGGTTCGACTGCAGCAACACCTGCTACTTGGTTATTGGTAGTCTCAGCGGCGGCGAGGGCAACTTCTACCGTGGCTGTTTCGAGCAGGTTCTGCTTCGAGAGTGCTTCTTGTTCTTCAGCAATTTTAAGAATATATTCTTCTTCGGCGTAGTTCGTCTCGCGGAATGTCTGGTAGGCATCGTCCATGCGGTCGATGACTATCCGATCTTTGATTTTGCGAGCAATGCGATGTTCGAGATCGAGCGAGATCGCTTGCTCGTCGTAGCGTGCTTTGCGCCACTCAATTTGCTCATTAAGGAATGCGAACTCTGCCAAGCTCGCTTGGCGTGCCCTGCTGTTTTGAGCGAGTGCGACCTTCAATGTAGGCTCTTCGGGACTAGAGATGTTGAGTTTCTTCCAATCGTTGAACCAGTCGACCTCGGCGATTTGATCCCAAGCGAGAGCATGTGGCAGATCAGATTCCCCGATCGGTAGAAACTCGTTCACCGATGGTAATACGATGTCCGATGGCACGCCTTTTAGTTGAGTCGAGCTGCCACCAGGTAGGTAGAATTGTTTAATGGTGATTTTTGAAGCGACTGGGCGAGCCTGTGGCTCCGCCGTATTTTGGAACCAAGAAAAAGTGGGGCGGGTGTTCATGTGGTAAACTTCTTGGACAGTACCTTTACCGTGCGTCGAGCTGTTGCCGACGACGAGTGCACGGCCATGGTCTTGCAACGCACCGGCAACAATCTCAGATGCGGATGCGCTGAAGCGTGAAGTCAGTACGATCAGCGGACCTCTCCATTCGAGGTTGAGG
>CAZIMR010000263.1:0-2653 GCA_964540215.1 uncultured Puniceicoccaceae bacterium | reverse complement strand
GATTCGAAGTGAAAAAATTAGCTTGAGCATCTTTCTTCATGAAGGCCGCTTGCCGTAATACGACATGACCGCCCTCTTGATGCTCCGCATCGACTTGCATCGTCTGTGGCACCCAGTCAGCATTCACCAGCTGCTTCAAAGCATCGAAGTGGCTAAACTCAACCACTGGAATGACGTCCAATTCTAAAGCTTGGTCTCCGACATTGCTGACCCGTATATCACGTACCACGACATCCGCACCTAGTGGCACAAATATGGTGACTTCAGTGCGCACACCGTAAACTTCGGATGTAATCTTCTGGTACGAAAGTCCTACACGACATTCATACAAATCCATCGCATCTAGGGTAGGCGCATAGAATGGTGAAAACACTTGATAAGATCCATCCGCGCGTTTGATGCGGATAAAGAGCGACTCACCCTTGAAATCAGAGTCAGGCATTTGCGGCACATACTTTAAAATACGATTCAATGCAGGATCTTGCTTACAAATCAATGAACCACCAGTGTGATCCACGATTCCACCAAACGCCAAAGTTCCGACATAATTTATCCACTTCGCTGGTGTGCGTGGATCTGTGATAACATATTCGCGATTTGCGTCGTCAAAGTAACCGTACTTCATAAGTAATAAATAGTTTTAATAAATGCTAGTGGGGATAATATAATTAAGACGCTGTTTGATTGGCCGACCTTTAACGAGTCACTTATACAATCAAAAATACACGGCACCAGCTGACTAAGTGCACCGCAATTGAATTTTGAATACTAAGGGCTGACTACGACTCGTCCGAAGCCATTACCGCCCGAAGGCAGGTCTTCTTTCACAATCTGCCCAGCTGGAGTATTTACAGGCACTTCAGGGATCATTGCCCAGTCACTCAAATCAGTCGCGAGTTGAACCGCGTAATTGATGACAGACGTATCGCGGGTCGGCGTAAACTCGATCGCCGGTTCGATCCCGCTCAAGTCAATTGATACAGGGCTCGCGATATTCGCAACCATCGGATCAAGACCAAACGCAAACTCATAGAAATTATTCAGACCATCACGATCCGGATCTTCTAACTCACCGCGCTCAAGAATACCCTTCCATGAATAAGCCGAGGCAAAGGCATCATATAATGTGCCACCCGCAAGAAGTTCTATTAGTTTTAGGTGGTCGATATTGAGCGAAGTACCTGCAGTACTCCATGCGCCAGTCTTCGCATAGATTAACTGGCCTAGGTTGTCACCCGTAAAGGGATACGATTGGAGGACAGTACCGTTGAGTATAAAATCGACCTCATCAGCATCGAAATCGAATTCAACCGCAACCGTGTTAGTACCAGCTTCCACCAAATTAAAAGTCTGCACTTCGTCGCTAGCACCTACTGCCGCATAGCGAATGTTTATACTACTTGCAGTTATTTCGACAGTCAGCGCGACGACCTGACTTGGATTTGGGGAGGCGTTGTTGTTTAACTTGAGCCTCCAAGTATCACCTGCGCTCGCGGCATTCACATCCCAAGATGCAAACTCAATCTCTAGGCGATATTTCCCAGTCGTGAGCGGTATGGCATACATATCATCGGACAAAAGTGCATTTGCAGTGTTTCTAGCAGGTAGCTTCCGTGTTTGTGAGCCACTGTCCCCCGCCAACACAAACTGCCCTGAACCATTGGTTTTATCGACAGAATTAAAACGCCACAGGCTTCCCAACGAACCAGTGTTAACCAAGTCATCGAGATCAGTATTAATGGCTTCAGAAAACTCCCATCCTTCACGTAAGTTCGTCGCAGGTGAATTCGGCAATATAAAGGTCACCGAAGCGGTGTCGGTTTGCGCCGCAGCATCTTCAATGGTGTAAGTCATCGTTACACTGCCCGCAAAGCCATCAGCTGCTTGATAGCAAATCCACTGGCCGTCGATAGTTGCTGAACCCGTAGTCGGTTGCGTAATTCCAGTAATTTCAATTGCGCCCTCCCCTTGGTCATTGAGTAAAGGATTAAAGCGACGTAATTCACCAGGAACGGTCGTGACGATGTCATTGACTGCAGTGATCGCCAAGGGAGCGCCATTCGCAGACAGTGTGAGCGTCTTGTTGCCAGTATTACCAGCAGACCAACCGCCGAGGTTTTCGGATTCGACTCGGTAGCGATAGAACCCACCAGGTGTTAGATTCAGATCGCGAAAGGTCGTCGTGCCGACAGGCACATAGGCATGTTCGCGAAAATTGCTTTCAGTTGGAGAATAGCGGTAGACCACCGAATGGGTTGCGTTACTGGCATTCACAGTCCAGTTCAGCTCAATCGCAGTTGATGACAGTTCGGTTAGCGTAAGCGCTGAGGGGTCGGCATCTGGTACAGCTGGCAATGCAGCGATGATACCATTATCAACAAGGACCGCTTGCTCGTTGGCCCAGGTATAAGGGCCAGGCTTGGGCATATTGATACCAGTCGAAAGCGCTTGCTGATAGACTTCATGCAGCATCTCAGCAGCCATCTCAGGACGACTCACAGCGAGGTCATTTCTTTCATAAGGATCGGCAGCAAGATTGTAGAGTTCGACGCGGCGCTGCACCATGAAGTAGAGTAATTTGTAATCGCCCTTACGGTATGCACCGAGCGCTGGGTTGCCTGTGCCCGAACTCGCATTAGTAAAGAAGTGGTGC
>CAZIMR010000262.1:0-2654 GCA_964540215.1 uncultured Puniceicoccaceae bacterium | reverse complement strand
GGCTGCTGTGGTTTATTCGCGCGCTTCGTCAGCGGCTGGTGCGTCTTAAGCTGCTGGAGCTTCTTCTTCAGCGGCTTCCTTGGCTTCTTCAAGAGCGGCTTTGCGCGAGAGACGCACCTTGCCCTTGTCGACGCCGAGGCATTTGACGACCATTTCGTCACCAAGCTTGCAGATGTCTTCGGTCTTGTTGACGCGGAAGTCAGCCAGCTCGGAGATGTGCACGAGGCCTTCTTTACCAGGTAAGCATTCGACGAAAGCACCGAAGTCCTTCACGCCGCGAACGATACCGCGGTAAGTCTTGCCGATTTCGATTTCAGCGGTGCAGGCATCGACTTCCATGATCGCGCGATCCATGGATTCTTTGTCAGTTGCAAAGACCAGGACTTGGCCTTCGTCGTTGATATCGACTTGTGCGCCAGAGACTTCGGTGATGCGGCGGATGTTTTTGCCACCAGGACCGATGAGCGCACCAATTTTGTCGGGTGCAATCTTGATCGTGTGGATGCGTGGCGCGTGCTCACGGAGGTCCTTACGAGACTCAGGCATGTGCTCGGACATGACGGCGAGGATCTTCATACGTGCATCGCGGTTCTGCTTGATAGCTTCGAGTGCGATGTCGAATGGCAGACCTGTGATCTTCAGGTCAAGTTGGAAGCCGGTGATACCTTCTGGTGTTCCAGCAACCTTGAAGTCCATGTCGCCGAAGTGATCTTCTGCGCCGAGGATGTCAGTGAGGAGAACGCTCTTGGTGATGTTACCATCCGCGTCCTTTTCAGTCACGAGACCAGTAGAGATACCAGCACAAGGTGCTGTAATTGGCACACCTGCATCCATGAGAGAGAGGCAACCACCACAGATCGACGCCATTGAAGTCGAGCCGTTAGAGCTCATGACTTCAGAGACAACGCGAATCGCGTAGGGGAACTCGTCTTCTGGAGGAAGGATCGGTAGGAGGGAGCGCTCTGCGAGTGCACCGTGGCCGATTTCGCGGCGTCCTGTGAATCCGAAACGACCTGCTTCACCAACCGAGAACGGAGGGAAGTTGTAGTGCAGGATGAAGGATTTGCTTTTGGCACCACCAGTGAGGCCGTCGATGTCCTGCGTGTCGCGGCTAGTGCCGAGAGTGGTGATAACGAGTGCTTGTGTTTCGCCACGGTTGAAGATGGCAGAACCGTGCACGCGTGGCAGCACACCAGTTTCGCAAGAAATGGTGCGTAGATCAACACCGGCACGACCGTCAACACGCTTACCGGTGTCGAGGATGTTTTGGCGGTAGAGCTTTTCTTGGATTTCGTCGAATGCGCGAGCGACGTCGTCACCCTTTACATTTTCAGCACCAAGCTTTGCTTCGAGCGCAGTCTTAGTTTCCTTGGCGATGACTTCGATCGCGAGCTTGCGCTCGGTGTAGCTATCAAATCCAAGCGCACCCTTGACCTTTTCAGCGGCGTGTTCTTCGCAGAAGTCGACGATCGCTTGAGGCGTTACGAGCAGAGCGAACTCTTTCTTTGCTTTGCCGCAAAGCTTAGCGAGCTCTTTCTGAGCCACGATGATTGGCTGGATAGCTGCTTGGCCGTAGACGAGGGCTTCGTAGAAACGCTCGTCAGAGATGAACTCAGCAGACCCTTCGATCATTAACATCTTGTCTTCAGAACCGACGTAGATGAGGTCGAGGTCGGAATCGAGCATTTCGTCGTGAGTCGGGTTGGTGACGAATTCGCCATCAATTTGACCGACACGCACACAGCCGATAGGGCCGTTCCAAGGGATGTCAGAGATCAGAGTCGCAGCAGAAGCGGCGTTGACCATAAGAATGTCTGGCTCATTTGTGAGGTCAGTCGCAAGGAGAAGACCGATCACCTGCACTTCATTCATGAAGCCCTTCGGGAAGAGCGGACGAAGTGGACGGTCGCAAAGACGGGATGTGAGGATTTCCTTTTCGGAAGGCTTGCCCTCGCGCTTGAAATAGCCACCTGGGAACTTACCCGCTGCGGTGAACTTTTCGCGGTAATCCACGGTGAGCGGGAAGAAATCCTGCCCAGGACGAAGCGATGAGGCTGCAGTCACCGAAACGAATAGTTCGGTGTCGCCCATGCTGATGGTGACGGCGCCGCTAGCAAGGCCAGCGAGTGTGCCAGTAGAGATCTCGATACCGAGACCTTCAACGGTTACGTTGTGTTTTTGTTTCATACGTTTCTTTGTGTTTTGCTTTATGCATTCAACGGCATGTCGGGAGTGTGACCCTAATTGCCGCCGACCATGATCGGCATGGTCTTCTTGTGTGATTCAAAGAACAGAGTTCTATTGAATCTAAATTGTTTGATCTAAATCAGAGTCGAATCTGAGATCTGGATCAGTCGGGGACGTTGCCCTTGTCTGTAAATGAAAAATGCCGGACTCTCACGAGTAGAGTCCGGCATTGAAAGGAAAGTGATTCGACTAGCGACGAAGCTGTAGCTTGGTGATAATCGCAGTGTAACGATTGAAGTCTTGGCGCTTGAGGTAATCAAGTAGCTTACGACGACGAGCGGTCATTGCGATCAGGCCACGGCGTGAGTGAAAGTCCTTGTGGTTGCCACGAAGGTGCTCTGTGAGGTGCTTTACACGAGCTGTGAGGAGTGCAACCTGCACTTCGCAAGAACCTGTGTCGCCTTCTT
>CAZIMR010000261.1:0-2660 GCA_964540215.1 uncultured Puniceicoccaceae bacterium | reverse complement strand
CGCCAGGCATTGAACACCTGATTCGCCACGATGGTGCTATTGCCACCATCGGTATCAAATCGTGCGGCTCGAAACAACATCTCCCAAGTTTCTAGGATGGCGTCGTCGCTGCGATCATTCGCCACAGACAAACGCTGCAGCACGTCATCCATCAACAGCGCATAGCTCTCCTCTTCCTCGGTCGGCGATGCCAACAGGAAACGCTCAAAGCGGGAACGAAATGCCCGCTGACTAGTTAAATTAAAAGTGCGTCCCTTCCAGGCAAAACTGCCATTTTCAAAATCCATCGAATCACTGGATGGATCAAATGCCCGGCTCGCCATTTCAAGAAAGGTGTTACTCTCAAACATCCCTCCCACCGGCGCGGACATCCCCGCCGATGCGGGCGCGGGTCGAGCTGGAGCGGCCGCAGGCGCGTAGCCTTGAGCATGTGAGGTGATCTGGCCAAGCACCAGACCAAGACTAATACTTGCGCAAACTTTCAACATAGATCAGCCCTCCTGCTTCGATTCTGGCACGCATTTCATAACGCTGCCCTATATGTAAATTACCACCCACTGCATCCGGCACGAATACCGGCAGACGTGCACCGCCACTCTCAGGTAGCACCGCCAAGATACGCCCGACACCTTTTTCCCACTTCACCTGCGAGTCAATCTGCGCGCGAATCGTATACGTATTCCCCAAGAAATCGCCTGGCTTCTTCATGTAGCTCTCGGTCGGCAGCACCTCGAGGTCTGAAAACTTATCACCGCAGCCACTAGTCAGGGCGACAACAAGCAGAGAGACCATCAGTGAGACGCCGATCCAGATCGACGCGGACTTTCGGGGTTTTGCAAGTAAAGTGGGCATAAGACCGTGTATCGGCATTCGATTAAAATTGTTTCACTGAGGGTTAAGTCAGCTTCTTTTGGTGGCAACCCCAAAACACTAATGCCGCGCCGACACAGAAATGCACACCAAGCACCCCGCAAGCCAGCATCGGACTAGGGATCATCTCCGAAGATTCCAAACGATACGCATCGTAAAAGCGCGAATCAATCATCGAGCCGAAATACCCGGCCCAGCCCCAATACGCATTAATAAACGGCCGGCAGACCCACACCAGCACCTCTGGCAGCGCCAACACCACACCGGAGAGCGGCAGCTGAAACCCGACTAAATACACCGACAACAACGACGCCTTGTCTGCCGAACTAAAAATCGCCGAAAATGCCAAGCAGATCGCAGTCATTGACACGCAGCTCAATATTAGCACCAGCGCTTGTGGCAACAAGGGCCCGGGGAAGTCGCAGACGTATTTGACAAACAGCGTCATCCACAGCCCCTGCCCGATCGCCACCGCCGAAGTAAACAGCAACTTGCTGGTCGCATACGACCGCGGTCGCAAGCCAGCGAAACGCTCTTTCTCGTAGAGATTACGCTCACCCGCGATTTCGCGCGCGCCATTATTACTACCCATTAAGGTCAGCAGGATCACTTGGAACAAAATCAAACCCGTGACCAACGACGCCGACTCCAATGCATCGATTCGGTAACGCAAATTCTCCTGCGCCTGCTCGACAAAGCCACTCGACGCACTCATCGCCAGTCCACGCAACTGCGGCAAGCCATCCATTGCAAAGATCGTCACCAACAGTGGAAACCCAATCGTAATGCCTAGCGTCAGCATCCAATAGCCCTTGTCCCTCTTAAACAGTAGCGCGCGGCGTTTCAATAAAGTCCAAATCTGGCTCAGCGCTGACGGCAGCGGCGGCGCGACCATCAGCGGCGCCGCAAATACCGCATCCTCGTCGCTCGCTGCGCTCCAACGCTGGCGCCAATACTCGATCGAATGGCCATTCAGTTGATCGTAGAGATGTAGCGCATCGGGAATCTCAAAATACTCCAGTAGCGCATCCAAACCGCCCTGAAACACCACTGTCCCTTCAAATACCACGGTGATCCAATCGAAAAAATTCAATTTGGCGAGGTTGTGAATAATGCAGATAAAGGACTTCTCCCGCTCATCGCGCAGACGCTGCAACATCGTCAAAATCTGGTCCTCCGAGCGCGGGTCCAGCCCACTCGTCACTTCATCACAAACCATGCATTGCGGATCACCGACCAGTTCCAAGCCGAGGCCAAGGCGGCGCAACTGCCCGCCACTCAAGCCCCCCACCCGCTTATCGCGGTGCATCTCCAAGCCGATGCGCTTTATAATCTCCTCCAACCGCGTCTGCTTCGTCGCCACCTCGACCACGCACAAATCCAGCGCAGTGCGCAGCGCTTCCTCCACGCTCAATCGCTCTTGAGCGATGCTGAACTGCGGTACAAACGCCAGCTTGCCGCGCAGAGCCTCGCTATTCGCGACCGGCTCGCCCGCCATAAAGACTTCGCCTAGACGCGAAGATAGACCGAGCATCGCCCGCACCAAGGTGGTTTTACCACAGCCCGACGGCCCAATCACGGCATTGAGTGCCTTGGGTTTAAACCGCGCGTTCGCACGATCTAAGATGCGCGTGCCGCCAGGGGTCAGTTCGACTGAAAGGTCTTTACAGGATAGCATTAATAAAAAGGGTAATACATCGCTTCTCTTGAAAGTTGTACCCCACAGAGAAATGAAGTGAAACAAATAAAATTTGCACACGATCAAAAGGCCAGCACTTTGATACTTATGA
>CAZIMR010000260.1:0-2661 GCA_964540215.1 uncultured Puniceicoccaceae bacterium | reverse complement strand
AATAAATCTGCCCTACCTCCAAATAAAGCTTCGCCTTATTCGGGTGAAACTCGCGAGCGCGTGCCAGCATCGCAAAGGCTTGCTCAGCTTGCTCACGATCCAACGCCTGCTGACGGCTCTCCGGCACATCCGTATAGCCACCCTCTTCCTGAATCCGCCAATTCGGCACATCGTAAGCAATCATGCGCGCACCATTGATCCAGAAAAACTCGGGGCGCGGGTCCAGCGTTGTCACGAGCCGGACCATCGCATCGAGCTTCACGCGATCGCGTCGCTCCCAAATCGTATTGGTGCGGATCCATAAAAAGTCCGCCATCACCGCACGGAAGCCACCGAGCACACCGACGATGAGCCCCTGCCCGAGCGCACCCTCAATCGCATCCAGATTCATCTCCGGTTGCCGCGCCCTCACCACCTGCCATGCCGGCGCTTCGATCGGTCGCGTAGCGATGCCGAGTAACACCAAAGCAACCAGCAGCACACAGACACTGCGCACGCGTAGAAATAATGGATGCTGGAGACAAGTACTAGCAGACATCCGCTAAATCTCCCGTTTTTTGAAGTTCACCTGCGCAAGCAGGATGAAGGCAACGGTATAGATCAGTCCGTAGCCGACAATCTGCAGCACCGAGCTGATAGGCAGCGGAGTGCTAGAAGCAAACACCAACTGGTCGCCGACATTGAACAATTGAAAATTCGGAAAGATCAAGCCGAGCACGCGCACCAACCACGCGCCGACGCCCGCCTCAATCGACAAGTACGCATCCCGCGCGATATATTGCAGTTGGCAAATAATCAGCATGAAAAACGACACCACCACAGTGTAGAGATTCGTATTTGAGAAGCTGGCAATAAACAGAGCGATCGCGCTCAAAATGCCGAACTTCATCCACTGCAGCAGGCCAAAGATAAATAAATCACCGTAGCGGATCAAACGCCCATCGACGAATTCCTCACCGAGCCGCGCCATCAGGATTGTTTCACGCCAATAGAGAATGCCACTCAGCACCAGTATAATGACGGTGGTAAAGACCAGCATCAGCATATGCGCGCCAAGGAATTTACCCGCGAGGAACTCCAGCTTATAGATTGGCTTGGCCAACATCGTCAGCGCCGTGCGATTCTCGATTTCGCTAAAGAACAGCTGCGTCGTGGCTGCAATCGACAGAATCGAGCCGAAAAAGAACAGCGCGCCAAAGCCGAAGTCGGTGACGAACTTGAGCTCGCCCGTGCCAAAGTCGAACTGTTGAAAGAAGGTCGAACTCGCCACCAGCGCCACCGATATTAGAAGCAACGAATTAAAAAACTTCTGCCGCACCGCCTCGAGAAACGTATTACCAGCGATCAGCCGAATACGAGCAATAGAATCCATTAATCCGCTCATTGTGTGCCTCCTTCTGTCTGTGAATCAGTGCTGCGTGCGGCCTCGCGTTGTTCGACTTCTTGTAAAAAGAGCGAATCCAAACTCAATCGCGGCTGCTCCACTCTACAAAGCGTCCCACCCTGCTCAGCAATCGTCTTCTCCACAGCTGCTCGCCCCTCGACGCTCAGACCTTCAACCACCAGCGACTGCGCATCTTTCTCCTGCACCAAATCGTCGACGCGGCCCTCGCGAACCAACTTGCCACGATGAAGAATCGCCACACGATCGCACAGCCCTTCGATTTGCGCCAATAAGTGTGAGCAAAGCAGCACAGTCTTACCGCGCCGTTTCAGCTCGCGGATGATCTCTGCAATCGCTGCCGATCCAAGTGGATCAACGCCAGCCGTCGGCTCATCGAGAATCACCAACTGTGGATCATGTACCAGTGCTTGCGCCAGGCCAATGCGCTGCAACATCCCCTTCGAATAAGTGCCGACACGGCGATGTGCGGCTTCGGTCATGCCAACCAGTTCGATCACCTCATCCACCTGCTTAGCGATTTTGCCACGCGAAACGCCACAAATGCGAGCGTAGAAGCGCACCAGCTCGCGGCCAGACAAGTAGCGGTAAAAATACGGTGCTTCGGGCAGAAAGCCGACACTATGCCGCGCGGCCACGGTGTGGCTAGGCTTGCCGTAGATCTGGCACTCGCCGACTGAGGCATCGAGCAGACCGAGGACGACCTTGATCGTGGTACTCTTGCCCGAACCGTTCGGCCCAATTAGGCCGAAAATTTCGTTATCGCCAACTTCGAGATTCAAATCCTCGACCGCACGAAGCTTCACGCCACGCATCCCAATGGAAAAATCCTTGGTTAGGCTCTTAATACTAATCGCTGGATGACTCATATTATTGTAAAATACGGAAACTTTGGCAGGTGCGTGGGCCGCAGTCGGTCTTGACCTCAACTTGGCGAATGTAGCTCTTCAACTCTTCGGCCACCGTCTCTTGAAAAGCCTGAACTTCGGACTCCTCACCTTCAGCACAGAGATGCACACGCCCATCGGTGAGATTTTGCACCGTGCCAGCGACCTCGAAGCCCTTGGCCACGCTCATTGTCTGGTAGCGAAAGCCAACGCCCTGGACGTGGCCTTCGAACCAACAATTCATACGGAAAATACTTGGAGTCATACTTAGAAAATCGGTGAGATCGTGCAGGATTGGCACAACGGATGCTTTAATATTTGGTAATATATGCCTGCCTTCGCAGTTCATTCAAAGCAAAATCAACTCAAACT
>CAZIMR010000259.1:0-2699 GCA_964540215.1 uncultured Puniceicoccaceae bacterium | reverse complement strand
CGACTCGATGATTCCCATCGGCCGTGGTCAACGTGAGCTCATCATTGGCGACCGCTCCACGGGCAAGACAACCATCGCGATTGATACCATCATCAATCAAGCGAAGATCAACAACCAGCACCGCAACGAAGACGGTACCTTTCCAGAAGGCTTCCGCCCGGTTTATTCGATCTACGTTGCGATTGGTCAGAAGAATTCAAACATCGCTCGCACTATTGCGGTCCTCGAGAAGGCCGGCGCGATGGAATATACCATTATCGTTTCTGCATCTGCTGGAGACAATCCAGCCAACCAATACATCGCACCATTCTCCGGTGCATCGATGGGGGAGTTCTTCATGAACAATGGCATGGATGCGCTCATCGTCTATGATGATCTCTCAAAGCAAGCGGTTGCGTATCGTCAAATTTCCTTGATTCTCAAGCGCCCATCCGGACGTGAAGCGTATCCTGGCGACGTCTTTTACCTCCACTCCCGTCTCCTCGAGCGCTCCGCTCGTGTGAATGAGGACAATGGTAACGGTTCGCTTACAGCGCTGCCGATCATTGAGACTCAAGCAGGCGACGTTTCGGCTTATATTCCGACCAACGTGATTTCGATCACTGACGGTCAGGTTTTCCTCGAAACAGATTTGTTCAATCAAGGTATCCGCCCAGCGGTATCGGTTGGCCTGTCCGTTTCTCGTGTGGGTTCTGCAGCGCAGATCAAGGCGATCAAGAAAGTTGCTGGTAAGGTGAAACTTCAGCTCGCGCAGTTCCGCGAACTCGCAGCGTTCGCTCAGTTCGGCTCCGACCTCGACTCAAAGACCAAGGCTCAGCTCGAGCGTGGTGCACGTGTGGTTGAGCTCTTCAAACAAACAGCTTTTAATCCAATTCCTGTCGAAGTTCAGTCCTCATTGATTTATGCCGTTCAAAACGGCTACTTCGATGCGATTGAAGTCAGCCAGATTGTGGCAGCCACTTCTAGCCTCCGTGAGTTCCTCGAAACACGTGGGGCGAAGGTGATGGACACTATCCGTGCTGAAAAAGCAATCAGTGACGAATCCGAAGCAGCGCTTAAAGCATCCCTCGCCGAGTGGGTGGCTGGGTTCTCCGCTTAAGCTTGTCCGCTTACGTAATTTCTAATTCTTAATTAAATAGAATGGCTAATCTTCGCGACATCCGCCGCCGCATCAAGTCGGTTAAGAATACCCGGCAGATCACGCGTGCGATGCAGCTGGTTTCTTCTTCCAAGATGAAACGAGCTCAGAACGCCGCTGTAGCAGGCCGTCCATACGCGCTGCTCCTAGCTGACTTGCTCGATACCGTCGGCGAAAAGCTCGATCTGTCCGGTGCTACGATTTCGCACCCCTTCTTTGAGAAGCGCGAAGTCAAGACACGTGGTATTTTGATCCTCTCCACTGACAAGGGCCTTTGTGGCGCGCTCAACACCAATCTGTTTCGTAAGATTGTTGAAGAGGTCAAGGGAGACGCAAAGTTTATCAGTGTCGGGCGTAAAGCGACTCAGTTCATCTCACGTTCCGAGCGCGACCTTATTGCAGACTTTACTATTTCGGATAAAGCAACGTTCTCTGAACTGCGCCCAATGCTGAAGCTGCTGATCGATGCGTATAAAAACGGCGAAGTCGACACTATCGAAGTCGCTTACCCGAGCTTTGTGAACGTCCTCGTGCAGGAGCCTGTGCTTCAGTCCCTGCTGCCGATCGTTGATCTGCGTGAAGTATTGGATCAGCTCAAAAAACGCGTCGCCGACCTTCCATCCTTGGAAGCACGTGGCGACACTCGTGAAATGGTTTTTGAACCAACCGCAGAAACTGTTCTCAATGCACTTCCCGACCTTTATGTAAAGGTCATCATCCACCAACTCCTTCTCGAAAGCCGTGCTGCTGAATATTGTGCACGTATGGTCGCCATGAAGGCTGCTACGGATAACGCGTCAACTCTGGTTGACGATCTCACTCTCGATTACAACAAGGCACGCCAAGCTGCGATTACTCAGGAAATTCTTGAAATCGCCGCCGCCGCATCTGCCCACTAGTTGAACCTTCCTACTTTTTCACAACCAAACTTTTTCACCTTCTAATCACCATGAGCAAAAACGGTAAAATTGTCCAAGTCATCGGCGCCGTCGTCGACGCCTCCTTCCCACAAGATAACGTCCCCGAAATTTACGACGCCATCACAATCGCCTTCGCTATTGGCGGCGTTGAAAAGAGCCTTACACTCGAAGTGCAACAGCACTTGGGCGAAGGTCTTGTCCGTGCGGTTGCGATGACATCCACCGACGGACTCGTCCGCGGCATGGAAGTCGTCGGCACTGGGTCTTCAATCTCTGTCCCTGTGGGTGAAGCCGTTCTCGGCCGCATCTTTAACGTGACGGGTGATACCGTGGACGAAAAGGGTCCAGTCGCAACGGACGAGCGTCGCTCGATCCATCGCCTGCCGCCAGAACTAATCGACCAAGCAACAGATGCCGAGATCCTCGAGACTGGCATCAAGGTCATCGACCTTATTTGCCCGTTCACTAAGGGTGGTAAAGTGGGCGCTTTCGGTGGTGCGGGTGTTGGTAAGACCGTCGTCATCATGGAGTTGATCAACAACATCGCTAAGGCGCACGGTGGTTACTCCGTATTCGCCGGTGTGGGTGAGCGTTCTCGTGAAGGTAATGACCTTTACCACGAAATGTCTGATGCAGGCGTT
>CAZIMR010000258.1:0-2748 GCA_964540215.1 uncultured Puniceicoccaceae bacterium | reverse complement strand
AAAAAACCCTTCTCGTAAACGAGAAGGGTTTAATTTTGGTCGGGGCGACAGGATTGCTTCGCCCTCTTCGTGTGTTCCGGGCGGAACTCCGTTCCTGAAAACACTGCGTCCAACCTGCTTGCTCGCAGCTTCTTCATCTCTGTCGCCAATCGACAAAAAACCCTTCTCGTAAACGAGAAGGGTTTAATTTTGGTCGGGGCGACAGGATTCGAACCTGCGACCCTCTGCTCCCAAAGCAGATGCGCTAGCCAGGCTGCGCCACGCCCCGTTTCCAAAAGAAGACGACAAACCATCACAATTTAATACCCTGTCAATGCTGTTCCAATAAATATTTTAACTAATTTTTGTTCGCACTTTTAAAAGATGGCAATAATGCTGACGTTAAGATAATGAGTCAAAATAGAACCATTGCCATTCACGCCTCTGGAGTCCTACGAATAGTGACGTTCAGCCTCACTCTATTGATGCTCCCACAGGCTTTCGCAGCAACGCTCCAACAGCAGTTAGAACATGCAATCTCGACCTTCGGAAGTGGTGATTACGCCGCTAGTTATTGGCAATTTGAGAATATGGAGCTCGATTATAGCAGCGAACCAGAGTTTTTGGCGCGCACTTTCCAACAAACCATCCTCCCCGTCCGTGGCTACGCCGCGCTCATGGCAAATCGCCCCACCGATGCGCTGATCTACTTCGGTGAGCTACTCAGCCAATACGAGCCACGCCCAGGCTTACGAGCTTTCGCGCTCTATAATGCTGCGATCGCGCAGTCGCAGACCCATGCGCTGGCGATTGCAGCTCAGACCTTCCATAATTTCCAACTGACGTTCCCCGGCTCCAACGAAGCCGCACTCGCGCTGCTACAAGAAGCAGATCTGCGCTACGAAATTGGGGACGCCGCAGCAGCCAGCAGCTTACTCGACGCTTTCTATGAATCCGCTGCTCCCGAGACACTGCGCATGCAAGCGCGCCTACGAGCACTGCAAATCGCGAGCGAAACTGGCTCGACCGACCGTGCGCGCAAAATTTTGTTTGAGACGGATTGGAATGTCGCCGCGATGCCGAGTATCGCTGCGCTAAGCTTTGCAGCTCTGGACGCGGGCGACCTACTACTCAGCGCAGGTCACTACAGCGAGGCCATTCGCGCCTATCGCCTAACACTGCCGCACAAGGTGCTGATCGAAAAGCAACGCGAGCGTCTCCGCACGCTACAAAGCACCCTCGCCCAGCAATCACTATTTGCCTCCAGCATCTGGAAAAGTCACGCGCAGCAATTGGTGGCACGGCTCACGCGTCAGCTCGACTTACTCGAACATATGGCCGACTACACCTCAGGCCTGTACCTGCGCTCCGGCCAAGCTTACTTGCTCAGTCAAAGATACCGCGAGGCGACCATCCTGTTTCGCACCGTCGCACAAACTCCCGAGTTCAAAGCCGACAGCCGCGCTGAAGCACACTACCGCTGGATCTTGGCCTTGAGCGAGGCGCAAAACTGGAAAGGTGCCCGCGACACCGCACACTTATTTCTTAACGAGCACCCGGGCCACCAACTCGCTAATAGTGCGCTCTTCCTGATTGCCAGTACCTATCAGAGCGAAGGTCAATTGCTCAAAGCAATCGCGGTACTCGATGAACTCATCGGCAACTTCCCGGACGACCTGCAGGCACCTCGCTGGTATTTTACTCGCGGCTACAACTTCAGTGCACTGGAGCGACAAAGCTCTGCCCGTGACGATTTCGACACCGCTCTGGAGCGCTTCCCCCACAGCAGTCTAGTCGAGAAAATCAAACTATGGCGCGGCCTAACGTTCTTCTTTGAACGCGACTACACGGCCAGTTTAGATGCACTTGAAGCACTGAAGAAAACCAGCAAAAAGCATCCACTGTATCCGGAAATCGACTACCGTATCGCTAATGTTACTTACGCGCAGCGCGACTACGACCAAGCACTCAAAACTACCGATGCGCTAATTAAAGCATTCCCAGAGCACCACCGTGTGCCAGAAACCCAAGCCCTGCGCGGCGACATCTTTTTAGGCCAAGGTGAACTTCTCCAAGCTGCAAACGCATTTCGCCAAGTGCCGCCTGATGACGGGCAACTTTACGACTACGCCATCTTCCAAGCCTCCAAGATCTACAAAGCCCTCGAACGCTACGATCTTCTGCGTAAGCATCTGCAAGCCTATATAGACCGCGACGACGCCAACAATCGCCCGCGCGTGAGTGAAGCGCTCTACTGGATCGGCTGGTCGCTACAGCAGGAAGAACGGGGCCTCGAGGCGCTCCCACTATTTGAGAATGCCCTCACCCGCTTCGGCAACGATCCCAACGCACAAGCCGTTGGCTCAATTCTCTCCGCTTATGCGGACTTATATAAACGTCTAGGTAAAGCCGACAGCACCCGCCCCCCCTTTGAGACTTGGCTGCAGGACGCCAGCGAAGAAAGCCTCAGCACTGGCGAGCTCACCTGGTTTGCACGACTTACATTATTCAAATCCCTGCGCCAACGCCACAATCTGGGCGACGAACGAGCCGATGCCACGCTGCTGTCGATCCACCGCTTCGTGCCAATCGATCAACAAGACGCAGAAACGCTCGCCAGCGTCGGCCTTGTGCTAATTCAACGCGGCTACGAATCAGCCGACGATTACTGCGAGCAAATCCTGACCGAACATCCGAAACGCTTTGAACGCGGCACCGCCTATTTTGGCAAAGCTCAACTCGCCGCCAACGCCGAACGGCTCGAAGAAG
>CAZIMR010000257.1:0-2750 GCA_964540215.1 uncultured Puniceicoccaceae bacterium | reverse complement strand
CACCAATCATAATATCCCCCTCAATCGAGGCATACTTGGTCAGGCTCGTCACCAACAGATCGGCGCACGGCAAGACGTTCACATTTAATACCGAAGCAATCGTCGGATCGATCACCATCACCCCGCCCTGCTCACGCACCGCCTCAGCAATGCGATCGACTTCACTCACACAAATGAGCGGATTCGAGGGGCACTCCACGACCACTGCAGCCAACGATTCTCCATACGAACGGATCTTTGCAATGATCGCATCTACATCCAACACATCGTAAGAATAATCCAAGGTCTCACCGTCACCCAAAAGCTCCTGCAATATACAGCCAGAATCCAAATACAGCCACCCAAGCTGAAGCCATGCGCTGCGGCCACGCGTGCGTTGAAACTCCTGCACTGCCCGAAAGCCCGCATAAAACGCATTCATCCCGGAGGAAGCGAGGAGCACATCCGAAGCACGACATCCGATTTGATCGGCAAGGACCCGCTCAACATCTGCCAGCACATTGCCCGCAACATGCGCTTCTTCGAAGGCCCGCGTAAAGAGGCCATGCGTAACCAATAAATCCTCCGCCTGGCGCGAGTAGATGCCACAGCCCAGATGCTGCACATATTTACGCAGACGTTTCGCCAAATCCACAGCAGTCACATCGCAATAAACTAAATAAATCCCTTCTTCGACTTGCCGCTTGCTAACCTGCGCACCTAACTCCGCCAATAAATCATCCGCCGCACGGCGTCCATCTACCACCACCACCGCTTGCCCCAACAAGCCCTCACGCTGCTGGTAGAAATCCATCAACTTCTGCACAAATGCATGCACCACGAAGCGCGGATAGCCCGACTTCATCGCATTCATGACCCGCGGATCATCCGCTTCGTAGCCGCGCACATCTTCCATCGTAGGTAGACTGCTAATGACTGCATGCGGGCTGGCCGGAAACGGCTCACCCAAAGAAAAATGACGAAGGGAATTCATAATGTGTACGAACTGAAAAGGCATAATTCCTTTTTGGCGAGCTTTGAGACAGTGCCACCAGGATTCGCAACCCCGAAAATCCTCGCCACGTCGATCAGCAATCGCCGACGAGTTGCAGACAGCAGTGATCAGCATTGCATCAGCCAAGCAGTGACTCGTCGAAACAGCGCTGCCTTTACAGAGCGCACAAAATCTGCAAACTAGATTCAGACAATACATCAAGTACTGAAAATGCATATCACCCGTCGAAATTTTACTAAACAAGCCAGCCTCATTGCGCTCGGCAGTCTAGCCTGCGCACATTTGGCAAAAGCCAATACAATCTACACCGTACGGAAAGGCGACACCCTCGGCCACATTGCACAGCGCCACGGCCTCAGTACCACAGCACTGCGCCGTGCTAATGGGCTTTCCGGCGACCTGATCGGCATAGGGCAAAAGTTAACCCTCCCCCCCCAAGGCGCCGCAACAACAGTCGCCGCTTCAGCTGGTAAATCCTACCTCGTCCAATCAGGCGATACCCTCGGCGGCATCGCGCGCGCTCATGGCATCAGCGTCAGCGATCTCAAGCGCGCCAACAACCTTTCCAGCGACGTGATCCGTATCGGGCAAACGCTACACACTCCAGCCATCGTCAGCACCACAGACCTCTTATCGCACATCCGCGCCGCCACCGCCAAGATTGCGGTGCGTCGCGACAACTGGCAGCGCATCGTCGTCCACCATAGCGCGATCAAATACGGCAATGTCAAAAAATACGACGCCGCCCATCGCCAGCGCGGCATGCAAAACGGCCTCGCCTACCATTTTTTAATTGGTAACGGCATTGACTCTGGCGATGGCGAGATCGAGATCGGACCGCGCTGGACCAAGCAATTACTCGGCGGCCACGTGAAAAGCCACCAGCTCAATCTAAGCGCGATCGGCATCTGCCTGATCGGCAATTTTGAAGAGACCTATCCCAGTCAAAAGCAACTCGCAGCCTTCACCCAACTGATGGACTGGTTACAACGCGATGTGTTAAAAAAGAAGACTCAATTCGCCGGACACCGAGAGCTCAAAGGCGAGCAAACCGTTTGCCCAGGCAAGCACTTCCCACTAGCTGCAATGCACGCGCGTTACGACTAGCGGACATTTACCGCGAGCGGCACAAACCGAGCACATATTCCGCCGGGAAAAACGGCCTAAAATACCCTCGTAAGGTCAACTTAATCGAGCAGACGAATCTCCACCATCAGGTCCTGCGCGATGGCCTCGAGATTTCGTTGGATTTCAGACTGCTGCGCACACGGCCCACAGGCCAAACGAGCGCGCGCTTCAAACAACAACCCGCCCGATTCGGCGGCATTGCTAGTCTTGGTGCTCAGCTCCTCGACATTCACGTTGGACGCAGCCAAGGCTTTAAATACATCCCGCACAATGCCTGGATGGTCACTGCCCAGCACTTCTAAATTCAACCAGCGAGTCGGCTGTGGAGCCACTCGCTCGCCCACGGCAATCATCACGTCGAGGTCGGTGATCGTGCGCAAAGCAGCCTCCAGCTCCTGCTGCGCGTCCCCAGAGACACTGACTTCAAGTAGGCCGACAAAGCGCCCCGCTAGGTGGGCCATGCGGCAATGCTCCCAATTACCACCATGCGCAGCGACTACCTTCGCAAGCTGCTCGACTAATCCCGCGCGGTCCTCACCGCTAATCGTCAAAACTAATACCGTTTCCATCGTTTAAAACATAGGCACCGAACCGGGAATCGCAAGCACTTACGCGAAGCGATAGGCTG
>CAZIMR010000256.1:0-2751 GCA_964540215.1 uncultured Puniceicoccaceae bacterium | reverse complement strand
GTGCCTACATTAAGAGAATAATTCGCATCATTAGCCGTGATCAAATCGCTCTGATGCGCGTGAGGCCAATAGCCCGCATTTGTGCTGCCACCCATATAATACGCCGCCTTATACCACTCGTCCTCGCTCGCGATCGCCACACCGCCAGCGTTCCATTGCTTCGCATCACGCGTGATCGTTTTGTTTGTCGAGTTCGTCACTTCACCCAGATTATACACACCGCTCTCCGTGCCGCCGGTGGTCAAATAGTTCGTAAAGCGCACCGCATCCCAAAAACTCACATAATTCACATAATTCACAGCCTTATTGCCGAAGCCAGGCTTCACACTGTAAGCGAAAGTGCCGGTGCTCCCACTCTGCTCGATGCCACCATCTGTACTGCTACTCATATCCGTATTATACAGCCCATGCGCATTCGTCGCTGCCGTCGAATTCAAAAAGCTCACATACTGGCTGTTCGTCACCTCATACGTACCAATGTAGTAGCCGTAGTTCACGGCACCGTAAAGGCCCCCCGTAGTCGAATCGTTCGCATTGCCTACGTCTACCACATACGAGGTATCGATTTCGATCACAACGGCAAAGGCACTGGAAACCAGCGTACAAGCGCCAGCAGTTATAGTTAAAAACGGTTTTAAGTTTTTCATATAATTAAAATTTAACAAAAGTAATAAATATAATTAGATTAGTTAATTTGACTAATCATAAAATTTAGTCAAACATTTTTATACGTAGTATTGATTCAGACAAAAAACACCACGCTAAATAGATGTGCAACACTCACGAAGCTCTCTAATCGCAGCCTGATAGCTCTGCTGCTTCGTGTGAAAACCAGCATTGCCATAGCCACTTTACACAGAGAACCAGCACGATGCATTTCTCACACGGAGGCGTGGAAGCTTTTTCACCGCACAGAACCCTAGCTCCGTGGCTCCGTGTGAAAATCTGCATAGCAAAAGTCATTTCCTCCGCACAGAATCCCCATCTAAAGACGAAGGCCACCCAGCCATTTCACACCTCAGCTTCAGCGTTCTCTCGAAGCTATTTGATGTGCCAGAGTGGCAAAATAGCCCACATCTCGACATAAGAAAACCAGTAACACTCCAGCATTTCCACGTTTAAGTTTCACAATCTCAGCCCTGCAGCCAAGCAATCGTCGCACCCCAGCCGCCTTCGGTGGCCCCAGCCTGCTCAAAGCGTACGACCCGCGGGTCACGTTCTAGAATCTTATGCACAGTGGTGCGCAACGTGCCGATGCCCTTGCCGTGAATGATGCGTATACGCTTATAGCCTTTTTCTAATGCCAACTCAATATAGTCTGGCACTAGATCCCCCACATCCGAGGGCCGAAAGGTGTGCAGATCAAGCTCGTTAGTTATCTCAAATTCGATCGGATCTGGTTCGTCGTTAGTCACCGAGTAAATCAAGTATAAGTCCAGAGTAAGTCAAGTATCTCACTTGACTTATGAAATATCGCTCTGACTCTCCTGATGCGCTGCTCCACCGCCAATCAGAGGCATTTGAACAAAGCCCCGCCTTCGCCGGATTCCGCTCGATCTATGCAATCGCCGCCTGCAAGTGCTGTTTGTTGCGAATATAACGATCCCAATACTCCTGGGGCCACAACGGCTCTAAAATGCCAGGCAGGAGTCTGGCGCTCCTATTCACTGCTCCAGTCCCTTCGGCAACGCCGGGATCTTCTCGATCACCTTCACTTCAAGAGGCTCAGCAGCCGACGCACTGTCGAGGGCCTGAAATTTTTTCGCAGTTGAGAGCAGACGTGTTTCCACGGAGCTGACCGCCTTATTGTAATGCTCCACCGACTGCCCGAGGCTCTTACCAAGCTTTGCAAAGTGCCCAGCAACGATACCGATGCGGTCGTAAAGTTCTTTGCCGAGCGCCGCGATTTCCTTGGCTTCACGAGCGATGGCTTCTTGCTGCCAGCCGTAAGCGATCGCCTTGAGCAGCGCAATGAGCGTGGTCGGCGTAGCGAGGATGACTTTATTGAGTACACCCAACTCGATCAGCTGCGGATCTTGCTCTAAGGCAGCACTGAAAATCGTTTCGTTAGGAATGAAGAGTACCACGAACTCTGGGGCATTGTCGAATTTGTCCCAGTAAGTCTTCGCCGACAGCCCCTTAATATGATCCCGAACATGACGGGCGTGCGCCTGCATGCGCTCCTTTTGCACGTCCGGATCTTCGGATTGCAGTGCATCAAGGTAAGCTGCAAGTGGCACTTTAGAATCCACCACCACCACACGCTCGTTCGGCAGTCGAATCAACATGTCCGGCCGCAACCGTTGGCCATCGGCAGTCTCGACCGATGCCTGCTCTTCGAAATCACAATAGTTGATCATGCCCGCCATCTCGACGGTGCGCCGCAGCTGCATTTCGCCCCATTGCCCGCGGACTTGCGGCGCGCGTAACGCTTGCACCAGACTGCCAGTGGTGCGGCTCAGCTGCACCTGCGACTCAGACAGTTGCTGCAACTGCTGCTTCAAACTGGCATCCGTCTGCGTGCGGCGCTCCTCAATCTTGGCAACCCGCGCTTTGCAGCTCCCCCTACACCCCCTCACATAATCAAGCGCATCCTCCAAACACCACCACACAATCTATTAAGCATTCTCCCCAATGAGGAAAGTCTTTCACTCTATACATATCTCATTGACAGAGATCGATTAACTTGACTGTAACCTGACTGACATCAACGTCGTTGACAACGACTTCGCTCTCAGCCGCGCCGTGGAA
>CAZIMR010000255.1:0-2754 GCA_964540215.1 uncultured Puniceicoccaceae bacterium | reverse complement strand
AGATAGCCCTCTTCGTCAAAGCGCGCGAGATCTCCAGTAATAAACCACTCGCCGTCCATCACCTCTGCACTACGCTTCGTATCGTTTAAATAACCGCTAAAAATATTCGGGCCTTTCAATAATAACAGCCCCACTTGAGTCACTGCCAACGGCTGCATTGTATCTGGATTCAGGATACGAGCGGCGTGCCCAGGTAGCAACCGACCAACCGACCCCGGCTTCGATCCATCAGCCGCAGTTTCAGGGTAGTTGAAGCCGGTAGGTGTATGCGGCAAGTTGATGCTCACCACCGGCGAGGTCTCAGTGAGCCCATAGCCTTCAAAGTATAAACAATCAAAAGTCGCCTGCCATAAGTCAGCAAAGCCATCCGGCGTCTTTTCAGCACCGGTGATCACATACTTCAGGGACCTCAGTTTCTCCGGTGCCACGTGGTGGATGTATGGCTTAAAAAACGTCGGCGTGCCGATCAGCACCGTCGCCGACTCAGCTTCGACCGATTCGGCCACCTTCTTAAATTCCAACGGCGATGGCACAGTCACAGTGGTGCAACCACGCAACAGCGGATACCACAACGTTACAGTAAATCCAAAGCTGTGAAAAATCGGCAGATTGGCGATAATCTTCTCACCGATGGGCAACAGCTCTGAGGCATCAATTTGCAGACAGTTACCCAATATATTACGGTGGGTTAAGATCACTCCCTTAGGGTCGCCGGAACTGCCGCTGGTAAACAATAAGCCCGCTTCCGTATCGCCACCGAAAGAAGGCACTTTCAGTAGCTTTGCCAGCAACTTGGCGGGCATCGCCTGAATCGCCACGAGCAATGCCACGGTCTTCGCCTTCGGTAAGTCCTTCAGCTCTTCGACAACGTCGACTACGTCTGCCTGCGACCACGGAAAGTCGGCGATTTTGAGCTGCATACGTTCGGTGCTTAAGATACAATCGATCTCCGCTCGACGCAAACAGGCCTCTGAACTCGCACGCCCCAATGTGAAGTTGAGATTGACTGGCACCTTACCTGCCAGCACCACTGCGAGATTCGCAATAGTACCACCAATGCCCGGCGGAAATAAAATACCGACACGCTTACGATCCGTCCACGTTCGCAAGCGCCGCGATAGCATCCAAGCGAGCGCCAATAAAAAGCCCGATTTCATCGCACGCCGTTCCAGCGTGCGGTCGACCAGCAAGACCCGATTCGGATGCTTCGCCAGTGCAATAAAACTCTCCCATGCTAGATGACTGTTTAGCTCAGGCCGCGCCTGAAATGCACGTTCGCCGAAATCTAACACTTTCGAGTCACTCATGGAGAAATCTTTAATTGCTTAGTAGTTGCTGTTTCCTTCTGCCCCTTCTTCGAGTTCTTTCTCTGCCTGGCGCACTTCGAGCACAGCGGCTAAGAGCGCCTCCTTTAATTCATCAAAGCCTTCGTCGGAGACACAGGAGATCGGATAGACCTTGCCCTTGAACTTCTTCTTAAAAACTTTCAAATGTTCGGGTGCATTCGGCTCATCCATTTTATTGGCCGCCACCAGTTCAGGTTTTTTAACCAGACCCGGCATATAAAGCTTCAGCTCATTGAGCAGCACGCGAAAGTCAGAAATCGGCTCACGCCCATCGGTACCTTCCATGTCAATCATCACCAGCAACACCTTACAGCGCTCGACATGTTTGAGGAAGCGATGCCCGAGGCCGCGATTTTCACTCGCGCCTTCGATCAAGCCGGGGATATCGGCCACAGTGATCCGCTCATATTGCTCGGGATATTCCAGCACGCCCACCATCGGAAACATCGTGGTAAACGGATAGGCACCCGTTTTCGGATGTGCATTCGTGATCATATTCAGCAATGTGGACTTACCTGCATTCGGAAATCCGATCAACCCGACATCCGCGATGGTCTTCACTACCAAGCGATATTCACCCTCTTCACCCGGCTTGCCCAGAGTGAACTGACGCGGCGCCTGATTGACCGAAGACTTAAACGTCTCGTTGCCCTTACCACCGTAACCGCCTTCGAGCAGCAATACTTGATCGCCGTGCGCCAACACCTCAGCCACAGGGTCTTCAGTCTCGCGGTCGATCACCACTGTGCCCACTGGCACCCGCATAATAATATCCGCACCGTTCGCACCGTGTTGATCCGCACCACGACCTGGTTCGCCATTCTTGGCTTTCCAGCCCGGCTTATAGTGATAATCGGTTAAATCCGCTACATTGGTATCCGCAATGATGTAGACCGCGCCACCGCGCCCGCCATTACCACCGTCTGGCCCGCCTTTCGGTTCGTATTTACCGCGCCGAAAACTAAAGCAGCCGTCGCCACCATTACCCGCCTTGAAATTGACCTTTACCTCGTCGTAAAACATGCACCCTTCTCATCCGACTCGCGGGGCATTGCAACCTCTCATTTAACCACGCCTAACCAAACGCCGTAGATCCATAGGCTTGACCCAAATCGCCAAGCACCTGCGCGCATGCGATGCGTTCGTTACCCTTAGTTAATAAATGGGTACTTTCCGCAGTCTGTGCAGCCCCCAAAAAACCTATAGATTTTTTAACCGCATGCCCTTGATGCAAGGCTCAACCGGAACGAACTAGAGATGGTTGGCGTCGCGTAGACCTCAACAGATCAGTAAATACGCCAACTTGCGGTTTTAACTGAGTCTCCTTCTGCGCCCTCAACGCACAGTGCATTCAAACCGCCACTTAACGCTTCCGGCTTGAATGGCGAGCCAGGCCGTTCGCCTATTC
>CAZIMR010000254.1:0-2766 GCA_964540215.1 uncultured Puniceicoccaceae bacterium | reverse complement strand
GATCGGCGCTTTGGATCCCTTTGCTGCGCCTGACGCAGCAGACTTAAGACCCGCAGGAGCCACTCCTGGTGGAGGTGATTTAGGACGTGGTGCCACCGGTGGTGCTTTACTCATTGGAGCTGGCTTTGGTGCAGCTGGCTTTGGTGCAGCTGGCTTTGGTGCAGCTGGCTCGGTCGCCTCTGCTGCCTTCGGCTTGGCTGCTTCGGCCGTCGCCTCGCGCTCGAGCTTGATTTCGGCAGCGCTCTTGACGACGACGCCTTCTGGCAAGGTCGGCCCCTTTGCCGATTCCACCACCACTGGTGCTTCGCTGGTAGGTGCGTCCTCAGCTTTTTGCGTTGAGGCGAACTCCTCTACGAGAGATTCGGCAGATATATTATCGACGGTACTGGAAGCGCTTTTGACTTCGAACCCGCGACTACGGAGGAGCTCAATGAGCTCTTTATTCTCCATTCCGACTTGTTTGGAAAGCTGATGTATACGAACACTCATGGAAGAGTTATGACTTAATATCTGATAGATGGATGGAAGGCTTGGCGACTACTTGAATTATGTGTTTTGCTCCAGGTATGCGGCAACTTTAGCCAGCACGTCGCTGGCTTCCTCTTTACTAAATTCTGCATCGACGAGATCCTCAATGGAGACGCCTTCAAAGGCTTCGGGACTGATCAAGCCGATGGAAACAAGGCGTTCGCCAATTGCAGGCTCAATGCCTGGGATCATATTGATGCCCTTGAGCGCCTTCGCGACCTTCTCATCGAAGCCAACTGCTTCCTTCTCTTCCTTGCCGATGTCGAGCTTCCAGCCGATCAGGCGAGAGGTGAGCTTGGCATTGAAGCCGCGGCGGCCAATTGCAATCGAAAGATCATCCTCAGCCACTTCAAAGTGGATGCGACGTTCGGCTTCGTTGACCTTAATGTTCTTCGGCAGCGCGGGTGATAGCGCTTCTTCAAGCAGCTGAATCGGATCGCTGTGAAAGCGAATAATATCGATCTTCTCGCCACCGAGCTCACGTACAATGGTTTTGACGCGGGCACCACGTGCACCAACACATGCACCGACAGGATCAACCTTCGGGTCTGAGCTATTTACGGCGATCTTCGTGCGGTAGCCAGCTTCGCGGGCCATCGCTTCGAGTGTCACCGTGCCATCGGCGATTTCCGTCACTTCGAGTTCGAAGAGACGGCGCACAAAGTTGATGTTTGAACGTGAAAGAATGATATCTGGACCGCGATTAGTTTGCTCGATCTTCAGCAGCAAGCAGCGGATGCTTTCGCCCGGCGCATAATCCTCACCCTGCACGCGCTCACGGGGTGGAAGAATCGCCTCGGCCTTGCCTAAATCGATAATCAAATCACCGCGCTCACGGCGACGCACGACCCCCGTGACGATGTCACCGACAGTGTCTTTGTAATCGTCGTAAATGCGGTCTTTCTCAAACTGGCGAATACGTTGCATGATCGCCTGGCGCGCAGTCTGCGCAGCGATGCGGCCGAGGTAAGCAGGGTCGATCTCTTTTTCGATGGCGTCACCGATCTCCACATCTGGTTGAATGGCACGCGCCTTTTCAATGTGAATTTCGAGCTCTGCATCGCCCACGGAGTCAACCACATTGAGGCTGGACCAGGCCTTCAAGGCACCCGTTTTTGGGTTAATTTCAACACGGATATCTTGCCCCGCAGCGACGCCCTTCTGGGCAGCACCTGCAATCGCAGAAGAGATGGCTTCGATCATATCGGCGCGATCGATGCCCTTCTCCTTCTCCATGTATTCTAAGACTGATAAAATTTCGTGACTCATTGCGGCAGAAAATAAAAAAGCGGACTTAAGCCCGCTTAAAAAAAGATGTTGCTAGGTTAATTTAAGAATCCAGAAAGCTAAACGGCCTCCGTCGCTTGTCAAGTGTCCGTATAGGCGCAATTGAGGATAGTTTAGCGGACAAATTGTAACTGAGACAGGCACTCCTGCCAGCTTGCCTGCCTGATTACTTGGCCACAAACACGAATGGCGGCGGCGCTTGGCTCAATCTTCCCTTCGTCGTCAGACGCGGGGGCTTGCCCGCCTTCCGGTTTTGCCTTGCCGTCTGCGTCAAAAACATCACTTTGCTCCCTCCAACAGCAGGCCCTGCTAACGAATTCCCAGGGCCGCAGCCAGTCGGCAACCACTGAATTCATGAAAAGCGTCCTAATTTATTCCGGCGGGCTCGACTCGACTGTCCTGCTCTACCATCTGCGTGCCGCAGGCCACACCGTGCATGCGCTCTCCGTCAACTACGGACAACGCCATCGCTGCGAACTCACACATGCGGCCGAGATCTGCAAAGCCATCGATGTGCCGCATCAAACCGCCGACCTCTCCGCGATTCAACCCCTCCTCGCCGGCAGCAGCCTAACCTCGCCCGAAATCGACGTCGCCGAAGGGCACTACACCGAGGAATCAATGAAGTCCACTGTGGTGCCAAATCGAAATATGATTCTACTCGCCATCGCGGCAGGACATGCCCTTTCAATTGGTGCTGAGCAGATCGCTTACGCCGCCCACAGCGGCGACCACGCGATCTACCCCGATTGCCGCAACGAGTTTGCCGACGCCATGGCCGAAGCCATACGACTCTGTGATTGGAGCACAGTCGAGCTCAGCCGCCCCTTCGTCGACTGGACCAAAGCCGACATCGTGCGCCGCGGCGCAGAACTGGGCCTCCCCTTTGCAAAAACGTGGTCCTGCTACCAAGGCGGCGACATTCACTGCGGCCGCTGCGGCACCTGTATT
>CAZIMR010000253.1:0-2825 GCA_964540215.1 uncultured Puniceicoccaceae bacterium | reverse complement strand
CCAAGGAGGTGAAGGCATTGGCTGCCACCGGTGGTAATGTGTCGCAGGGATCGATTCTCGGCAATGCGGCGACGTTTGATATTTTAGCTAACAGCGCTTGGCGCACCCTACGTTGGACGCAGGCAGAGCAGTGGCAGGCCATTCGCCCAGGCGTATCAATGGCTGCAGTGGTTGAAGCATTGGGTCATCCGCCGCGCTCGGTGGATTCGCTCAAGCCGCGGGTCGACGAAGTCTTTTATTATGAAACCAGTATTCGCGACGACGGCAATGCGCTGCGCGGTAAGGTGAGTTTCAGAAAGGGTAAAGTACTAACCGTGCAAAAACCAAATTTCAAAGCAAACAAAGCGGCTCAATAGAGCTGCGCTGCTTGTTTCGGGAAACAAACAAACAAACAAACAAACAAACAAAACAAAACTATGAAAAACAAAATTGCTATCGCATCTGCATTTCTTGCAGCCGCAAGCTTTTCGACTGCGGAAATCGTTATTAACGATTTCCTTTCGTTCGAAGGCTTTGTAGATTCCTCTTACTCGCACACTGATACTGATAATGGTGTATCTGGTGTTTCTTCAAAAAATGCTAATGAATTTAGCATTGATCAAGTTGAAGTCAGCTGGTTGTTCAACTTCGACACGATTACTGCTCAAATCGATCTTCAACATGAAGGTGATGACAGTAAAGCTGAGCTAGTTGAGCAAGCGTTCGTAAACCTTGCTCTCGGTAATGGCGATGTCGTTACTGCCGGTCGCTATGCGTCGATGCTTGGCTTCGAAGCGTTTGAGCCAACTGGTCTCTACCAGAACTCAACAGCTTATTCAGCGTCTGGCCTTCCAGGGTACGCTCAAGGTGTAAAATTGACACGTGAGTCTGACACTTCTTTCTTCGGCATCTCAGTCCAAGACGAAGCGTTCGACTTTGGCGGCGATAATCTGAGCTCCAGCAGCTATGCAATCGAAGTAGCATACTCGCGAGTTCTTGGTAATGGTCTCGCAGTATTTATTGGCGGTGCTTATCAAGATGCGGATGCTGGTGATACTTACATCGTTAACTCATACGTGACCTACGAAACTGGCGCTTGGGTGTTCGCTGCTGAAGTGAACTTAGGCAGCAGCCAAAACAATGCGTTTGATATTGCTGACACCGACGTCGGTGGAACTGATGTCGATGTACTTAGCGGCTTGTTGATGGCAAACTACGCCTACAATGACACTGCTTCAGTAACAGCGCGTGTTAGCTTGGAAGAAGTAGATGATGGTGCTGATAAGTATGAATCAATCAAATACACACTGTCGCACAACAAGGCGCTTGCGGACAACCTCGCTCTGATTGTTGCGCTCAGCTATTCAGATCAAGAGATCGCTGAACAAGACGTCGATGTGACTTCGGCCACTGTTGAGCTACTCTTCTCCTTCTAATTCGGCTTCTGCCTAATTAGAACGTAAAGAAAATTACATTTCAAAAGCCCTCCGGTTCGCCGGGGGGCTTTTTTGTGCCTAGAGGTCAGGGCCAACTTGCGTGTGATCCGTGGTCTTTGCGAAAGTGCGATCTCCGCGCTTAATCGTGCTCGTCGGTATTGTCACAGTTTAGCGAGGCAATACGAACGAGGGGGAGTCCCTCTCTCGATATCTAGGCGAGTCCTTACTACGCTTTGCTTTGTAGGCAGGGATAATTCAGCAGCGTCCAATAGGCGATCAGGCAGAGCGCAGCGATCGGCGTCGCCATCATTGAGGTGAATGGGTATTTGATTGAACTTGTATGTTGCTTTGAAAAAGCCTATGATGACGAAGGTATAATTATTCACCTAGTCTCTGCGCTGCTTGCTTCGGTAAACAAATAAAACTATGAAATACAAAATTGTGATCGCAGCTGCATTGCTTGCAACTGCAAGCTTCTCGATTGCGGAAATCGTTGTTAACGATTTCTTTATTTTCATAGGCTTTGTAGACTCGCCTTACTCGCCCGCTGATTTCGATACCGTCACGTCTCAAATCGATCTTGAGTACGAAGAAGCAGTTGCTGGTGCAGAAGTTGAGCAAGCATTCGTTAACTATGTGTTTGGTAATGACATCATCACGGACAGTCGCCTTCGAGGCCTATGAGCCAACTGGTCTCTACCGGTATAGGACTGCATACATTTACTGGCGTTGCAGGTAGTAGCGATGGGCAGGATGTGAAATTCACGTGTGAAGCTGAAGCGGACGCTTCCTGCTGTGGTATTTCATTCAATCCAAGACGAAGCATTTAACAATGGTGTAGGTGCTTTAGGTGGTGTCTGCGCTTGCGCGGGCCTGCGTCGGTTCGGTACGTTGTCTGGCTCTCAGAGGCTCAGAGGTTCTACGGGCGCGAGTCAACTCGCACGCCACGTGCGATGGCTGATATTGATTAAAATCACCCACTCGCAAATCCTGCTCCTTTCCGCTTGCATCTGCATCGGCTTCGCCTAACTCCTAGAAGTGATATGAAAATCGTTCTCGCATACTCAGGAGGTCTCGACACTTCCGTTCTTGTTAGCTGGCTCAAAGAGCACTACAACGCCGAAATTATTACCTATGCGGCCGACGTCGGCCAAGAGGAAGAACTAGATGGTTTGGCTGAGAAGGCCAAGGCCACCGGCGCGTCGGCGCACTATACCGTCGACCTGGTCGAAGAGTTTGCCCGCGACTTCATCTTCCCGATGATGCGCGCCAATGCGATCTACGAGGGTCAGTACTTGCTCGGCACTTCGATTGCACGGCCGCTGATTGCCAAGGCACACGTCGAGATCGCTGAGCGCGAAGGCGCGGATGCCGTCGCCCACGGTGCCACGGGTAAGGGCAACGACCAAG
>CAZIMR010000252.1:0-2833 GCA_964540215.1 uncultured Puniceicoccaceae bacterium | reverse complement strand
CTTCGAGTTTCGCGCGAGCAGAAACAAGTTTTGGATTTTTTTCAATGAGAGCGTCTATGGCCTCTTTGTTCATAATATATTGCGAATGCTGTTCTTTTAAGTCGTAAACGCTGAAATATGCACAGTTTATTTACGAATGAGAAGTATTAAGTTCAACTTATCTACAGTCAACGCCAGCGCTTGGGACGGAGCCGTCACTCTCACCGAAGCCTACCTCACTGAAAACCTTAAGGCAAATCAACTCCTAGAGCGCTTGCCAGAGGGCTTTTCGGGCGAACGCAGAGCGACCTGCCAGTCTTTATTTCTCGGTGCACTGCGGCACGGGCACCGAGTCCAGCATGCCCTCCAGCCGTTCATTCGACAGAAACCACGCGCGCTGATTGAGGCAATTTTTCTCGTAGCTGGCTTTGAAATACTCTCTAGCCCGGCAGAAAAGCACCCTCAAATCGTTCACCATGCCGTCGAGCGCAGTAAAAGCCAGGCCGCACAATCCGAATCTGGCCTACTTAATGCAGTGCTACGCAAACTCCCCAAAGCCCTCGATGCGACTCACCCGAGTAATCGACCCGACGCACATTTTAGCACTCCGAAATGGTTATTTAAGCGCTGGAATAAGGAATTTGGCCCACCCACTGCTATTAAGCTGATGGAATGGAATCAACGTATCCCAGCCACCTACCTTAAGCTCTACGAGACACCCATTGAACTACCCAAGGGACTCGAATCCACACAATGGGATCAATTCTACAAGGTTTCAGCGGATGCCTCGTGGAAAGAGGACCTGCATCCACTACTCAATAAAGGGAATGCATATGTCAAAGACCCTTCAACTCGACTTGCCCCTGCCCTGCTCGCTCCTAAAAAAGGCGAAGACGTACTCGATCTCTGTGCAGCTCCAGGCGGCAAAGCTTACGACATCGCCCACCTTATGCAGCTCGAAGGCCACATCGTTGCACTCGACCTACCCGGCAATCGCATCCAACGACTCAGTGAAAACCTCGAGCACCTGGCGACAGCTTCACTGCAGTGCACTATCCTCGAAGGCGACTTGCTCGAACTCGACGCGGCAGCCTTCGAAGAGCAAGGCCTACCAGTCCAATATGACGCCGTCATGCTCGACGCCCCCTGCTCCAACACGGGTGTTATTCAGCGCCGAACCGACGTCAAATGGCGCCTGCGCGGCAAGGACGTCAGCAACTGCGCTTTCCTGCAAAAACAACTGCTCGCAGCCGCCTCACTGTGCGTCAAACCCGGCGGGCGGCTGGTCTACAGCACTTGCAGTATCGAAACAGACGAGAACCAAGAAGTCGTCGATGCCTTCCTAAGATCCGCAGTTGGTGAACGATTCTCACTTAAAGACAGCGCAATCAGTCTGCCGTGGGAGACCGGACACGATGGCGCAGGCGCATTCCTACTGATTGCTGAAGCGTCAATTGGCTAAGCATTTTAACACACAGCACACCATCGCAGTGCCGCCGAATTCAGGCCCAGCTTGGTGTTAGCGGCCGACTCCGAAGCGCAGTTAAATCTAACAAATAAACCACTCCGGCACTGAGATACACAAATGGCGCAGGTAAAACCCACGCCATTGTTTAAAAAGTCCTGTTTTAGCCGGGCGGCTATTTCTGCGAGTAGAAATTGTCGATCTTTTGCGACACGTCACGGTAGCTGATGTCCGCCCCGTAAAGCGCCTTGAACTCAACCATCGCTTTATCCATATCGCCCTGCTCTTCGTAACAAGAACCGAGTTCGTAGAGCAGGTCCTTCTTCTGCTCAGTGATACCCGGAATTTCAGACTTCGCTAAATTAAATTGCTCAGCAGCGAGATCAGAGAAGCCCTTCACCTTGTAAGCCTTACCCAGAAGAATTAACGCATCAATACGCACCTTCGGGCTACGTTGTGCGAGCTGAAGCTCTTTAATCGCCTTGTCCGTTTCGCCTTCAGCGTGGTAAAGTTCACCAAGTTCATAGCGGTAACTAAATTCATTCGGATAGCGCTGGACGATATCTTCAGCCTGAGCGAGGCGAAAGACCCGTTCATCGTGGCGAAGTGCTTCGAGCGCATTCCTTAATTCTACGCTCTCTGGGTTCGCCTTAAGGGCCTCTTCCTTCGCAGTGATTGCATGGGCCATTTTCTCACGCTTGAGCGTGCCTTCGAGCCGCTCAAGATTGACGTCCGCGCTACCTGCCTCAAGTTGGCGAGCCTTACCGATCCACTCCAACGCATTATCAAACTCTCCGAGCTTGCGATAGTTGCTGGAAATCTCGCGATAAAAATTGATATTACCTGGTTGCTCAGCAACTGAGGCTTTAGCATCTTCAATCATTGAACGCAATCCAGCATCGCCAGTCTTTGCGCGTCCTGCTTGCTCCAACCGCTGGGCTTCTTCTTCGTCCTTAAGCTTATCACGGAAGCTTTCCTCCGCTTCCCACTTGCCCTTGTTGATCGACTGCTCGACCGAAGCCTTCTTAATCAACGATTGAATTTCGTCATCTGCGGGATGCTCGTGATACGCCGCATCCCCGATGCGAATCGCTTCTTCACTTTTGCCAATACTTATATAGGCAGACATGAGTGCTTTAATATTTTCCGCATTACTTGGCTCAATCTTACGAATTTCTTCATAAGCGAAGGCTGTAGTCTCAAGTAATCCCAATGCTTCAGCTGCCGCACCGATCACTTTGTGCGCAGCGACATTTGCAGCATTTGCATTCAACATTTGCTCTGCTGCAACCAATGCCCCTGCGGGATCTTTTTTGACCTTCGCATCGCTGCCCATCAAAAATGGGACACTAGACAGTTTGGAGATAAACCCACCCAATCCTTTACTCT
>CAZIMR010000251.1:0-2849 GCA_964540215.1 uncultured Puniceicoccaceae bacterium | reverse complement strand
TGGAGTTGCTGGAGCTAGTTGGGATTCGCGATGCCGCGCAACGCTACAAGGCCTATCCGCACGAGATGAGTGGCGGCATGCAGCAGCGTGTGATGATTGCGATGGCGCTGGCTTGCGAGCCAAAGCTATTGGTCGCTGATGAACCGACGACCGCGTTGGATGTGACCATTCAGGCGCAGATTATGGATCTGCTGCGCGAGTTGCGTGCAAAGCTCGGTATGAGCATCGTCTTGATCACGCACAACTTCGGCATCGTCAAAGGCTTCGCCGACGAGGTGATCGTGATGTTTCGTGGTGAAATTGTTGAGCAGGGCCCCGTGGATGAGGTGCTGAACAATCCGCAACATCCTTATACGAAAGCGTTGATCGCATGTATTCCAAAGCTGGGCGCGAAGCAGCACCGCCTGACAACGATTGATAAAGAGATGGCGCTGGATTAGCGAGTCGGGGTGGCACTCTTGTCGCTTGGTTCTGCTGGAATGAGTGTAAAAGCGACAAGAGAGTCGCTGCTACTTTAGCGGAACCGCTGCTGTTCGGGCATGTAGTGGTAGCCAGCGGTCGCGAGTCGTGTTGTCAGAATGTCGGAATCGAGGTCGTGCGTCTTGCATAGATCGTCTAAGGATTCGCAGTGATTACGGATCACGGTGTTGACCACGCCGACCAGTAGGTGCGGATCCATTGTCTGATAACTGCTCAAGTCCATTGATTGGCAGGCTAGGCATCTGTGTTTGTGTGACAAGTGCAACTTGTTGTCGGAATCAAAGGTTGCGAATCCATTTGTGCCGTCACATTTTGGCTTATTCATCGATATGAACGACTCCACATCAGCCCAATCGCCACTCCTTTCCGTTCGTGACCTTAAGGTGCATTTTCCCATTAAAGGCGGCATTTTGCAACGCACGGTGGATCATGTGAAAGCAGTCGACGGTGTGTCGTTTGATGTGCCGCGTGGTAAGACCGTCGGATTAGTCGGCGAGAGTGGCAGTGGTAAGACGACGACGGGGCGCGCGATTGCGCGACTCGTGCCGATTACTGATGGCACAATTTCTTACGAGGGGCAGGATTTGGCGCACCTTTCACGTTCGGATTTTTTTGAATACCGTAAAAAGATTCAAGTGATTTTCCAGGATCCCTTTGGTTCGCTCAATCCGCGTATGTCGATCTACAGCATTATTGCGGAGCCGCTGGATATACATTTCAAAGAGTGGACGAAAGCTCAGAAGGTGGCACGCGTCGCCAACCTGTTGGAGAAGGTTGGCCTGAGTGTAGACTTCATGCAGCGCTATCCGCACCAGTTCAGTGGCGGCCAGCGACAGCGTATTGGTATTGCCCGAGCTCTAGCGGTCGAGCCGGAATTTATTATTTGTGATGAGCCAGTTAGTGCACTGGACGTGTCGGTGCAGGCGCAGATCGTAAATTTGCTGCAGGACCTGCAAGATGAGCTCGGTTTGACCTATTTATTTATTGCGCACGACTTGGCGGTGGTAGAGCACATCAGCGATCAAGTGTTAGTGATGACTGAAGGCAAGATTGTTGAGCAAGCATCCTCTGAGGAGATCTATAATAACCCGCAGCATCCGTATACGCGCAAGCTGCTAGATGCGGTGCCGAGCTTGTAGTAGTCTGCAGACTGTAGCCTTGGCTGCTGCCGTCGTTCGATCGCTCATTGCGTAAGGCAGAACCAGCGTTTGTTGTATGTACTGTAATCTGCTTATGAATTCGATTATGATGCTGGTGAGTCGGCTAATCGGGCTTCTAGTACATCGGCAAAAGCAACTTCGGCGCAGCTGCCGAACTGTTGATTGCCGCGCAGCCCACGCGTTGCTGAGACGGCTGGCGAATTAAGGCCGCAGAGAAAGCGGGCTTGTTGTCGCGGGCGGGCCAAGGCATTGGTATTTTGCTCAACTAGAGTGGTGAAGTGGCTCAAGTCATAGCTTTCGATACTGGCATGCTGACGCGGCGGTAATTGCGCTGGCTCATCACCTAAGCAAATTCCGCAGTGGCCGCAGGGGCCGATCGATTCGCCGAAATAGTCTAGTAACATGGCGGTGAGGCAGCCTCCATGTTGAGCGTAATTCAGCATCGATTCGATCCGACTGATCTCCATCTGTTCGTGCTGACTAAAGGTCTCTTGGAGTTGCTGGCACAAGGCCGCGATGTCGACCTCCTGCTTTAGGCGGCGAAAGCGTTGACGGTAGCCGGCCAATTGTAGTTCGGCGAGGCCTTTGTGTTGCAGGCTGTCGATCGCACGCAGGATGACGCTGCGTTGTTGACCAGTGTGCGCAATTGCCTCGTCGATGTCTAAGCTGATCCACTTGCGAGCTTTGGTGCAGCAGCTAAAGATCTTGCGGATAAACGCCGCTTGCTTCTCTGGATACTGTGCTAAGATCTCGGCGCTACTGCCAATCGGTGCAAAGCGTATACTGCCATAGTAATGACCCTCGGCGCGGATGATGCCTTTCAACTCCAAGCGAGTGAGCAAGGTATTGACCACTAGCTGACGGATATCGTGGCGGCGCGAGAGGTCGGTAATCGCGATGTCGATTTCATCATCGGAGCCGAGCAGTTCGGTGACAATCGATGCAATGCTCTCGGGATCAGGCGTGTCGCCATAGACGAAATTTTCCAATGCCGTGCAGTCGTCGGTGCAGGCGAACAGTTCGCAGGTCGAAGGTGCGCCATCACGTCCAGCGCGGCCGATTTCTTGCATGTAGCTTTCATAGCCTTTGGCCATGTGATAGTGATAGACGTAGCGGATGTCGGACTTATCTACGCCCATGCCAAACGCAATCGTGGCGCAAATGATCGGCACTTCACCGTTCATAAACGCATCTTGAGTGGCGACGCGC
>CAZIMR010000250.1:0-2853 GCA_964540215.1 uncultured Puniceicoccaceae bacterium | reverse complement strand
AGGACTCGTCGTGAGGCAGGAACTCGTGTAGCGGTGGGTCAAGCAAACGCACTGTGACGGGGAGCCCGCCCATGGCTTTGAAGAGACCTGTGAAGTCCTTGCGTTGGAATGGAAGAAGCTTTCTGAGTGCTGCGCGGCGCTCTTTCTCGTCAGTTGCAAGAATCATCTGACGCATGAATGTGATGCGATCACCTTCGAAGAACATGTGTTCCGTGCGGCAAAGTCCGATACCTTGAGCGCCGTAAGCGATCGCGGAAATAGCTTGCTCAGGAGAGTCAGCATTCGTGCGGACGCCCATCTTACGATGTTTGTCAGCCCACTTCATGACTTGGTCATACATTTGGAATGTATAACTGTCTTTAGCTTTCAACTTGCCGTTGAGCACTTGGTCGACTTCAGAAGGTGCGGTTGCAACTGCACCAGCGAAGATTTCACCAGTTGTGCCATCGATCGAAATATCGTCGCCGTTCTTGAAGACCTTGTTGCCGATTTTGAGTGTTTCAGCGCCGTAGCTAATGACGACAGCAGATGCGCCACACACGCAGACTTTGTTCATCTGACGAGCAACCAGTGCTGCGTGAGAAGAAACACCGCCACGAGAGGTGAGAATACCATCCGCTGCGATCATGCCGCGAAGGTCTTCTGGGGTTGTTTCAACACGGCAAAGGATTGCGCGGCCGCCTTGAGCAGCAACTGCTTCAGCTTCCGGAGCGGTGAAGCAGATTTTACCGGAGGCAGCACCTGGACCCGCTGGAAGGCCAGTTGTCAGAACCTTAGCCTTCTTCACTGCAACTGGGTCGAAGACCGCAACTAGCAGGGAAGAAATCGAATCAGCAGGGATCTTAAGCAATGCAGTCTTTTGATCGATCAGCTTTTCTTTAACGAGCTCAACTGCGATTCGAACCGCTGCAAGGCCAGTGCGCTTGCCGTTACGCGTCTGCAGCATCCAGAGCTTGCCGTCTTCAACGGTAAACTCGAAGTCCTGCATATCCTTGAAGTGCTTCTCGAGTTTCTTACGAACGTTTTCGAGGTCAGCGTGTGCGTGTGGCATTTCGTCCTTGAGCTCTGCGATCGGGTTGGGTGTGCGGATACCTGCCACCACGTCTTCGCCTTGAGCATTGATGAGATATTCGCCGTAGAAGACTTTCTCACCATTAGCAGGGTCACGTGTGAAAGCTACACCTGTTGCGCAAGTGTCACCCATGTTACCGAAGACCATCGCTTGAACGTTAACAGCGGTGCCCCATGCAGCTGGGATGCCGTATTTCTGGCGGTAAAGTGTCGCACGCTCATTTTGCCACGAGTTGAACACGGCGCTGACGGAACCCCAGAGTTGCTCGTAAGCATCTTGTGGGAAAGCGGTGCCAGTACGTTGCTTGATGACTGCCTTGTAGCGCTTGATCAGCTCTTTCAGGTCAGAAGCTGTAAGCTCGTTGTCCAGTTCAACACCCGCTTCGCTGCGAATTTCTTCGAGGATAGCTTCGAATGGGCAGTGGTCGTTTTCGTTGACTGCTTGAACGCCCATGACGACATCACCATACATTTGGATGAAGCGACGATAGCAATCATATGCGAATGCTTGGTTGCCAGATTCTTTAGCGAGTGCCTTCACTGTCTTGTCGTTGAGTCCAAGATTCAGGATGGTATCCATCATGCCAGGCATCGACTCGCGAGCGCCGGAACGAACGGAGAGGAGCAGCGGGTTTTTTTCCGCGCCGAGCTTCTTGCCGACTTCCTTTTCGATCACCGCAACCGAGGCTTTAACTTCAGCTGCGAGTGTCTTTGGATATTTGCGACCGTTGTCATAGAAGTAAGAGCAGACATCAGTGGTGATTGTGAAGCCTGGTGGCACTGGCAGTCCAATACGGGCCATCTCAGCGAGATTGGCACCTTTACCGCCGAGAAGTTCGCGGAGTTTGGAGCTACCATCAGTTTTTTGACCGAAGTCGTAGCTATATTTGACTACCTTCGCAACTGTGCGCTTGGTTGTTTTTTTTGTGAGTTTTTTGGCTTTTTTGGCTGGCATAAGAAACGACCTAGTTTGGATCGAGTTAATTGCTAAGGTAATCCGTTTTTGAAATCTCTTAGCAGGCGGAAGTCGTGTAGCAAATGAGTTTCACCATGCCTGTCAATGGATTAGAAGACCTATGGGCGGTCTGAATGGATGATTTATTTATTCGATCCATTTTCAGTGTTGCGGTTACACTGTGGTCTTATTCAAAAGTGTTTTATATTTATGACGGAGTATCCAAACAGTGACGAAGACGATCTTTCAAAAAGTGGTGATGGTGATTTTGTTTGGGACGATGGGTTGCAGCGCGATGAAGAAGAGAGTGGAATGTCCTTTTTGGAGCATCTCGAGGATTTCCGTTGGACGGTCGGCCGTAGTATTTTAGCGTTCCTCCTCGGTGTTGTGATCGTGGGCTGCTTGATGCCGAATGTCGGTGCATTTTTGCAGATGCCTTTGATTGAGGCTTATGGCTCGGCCGAGTTGGTCGGAGAGAAATTAATTACTTATAAGCCGATGGGGGTCTTTTCGGTCTTTATTCAGATTGCGTTGCTGGGGGGCTTAGTGCTGTCGATGCCCTTTGTGCTGTATTTTATGGCGTGCTTCATCGCGCCGGGGTTGACGGACCGGGAGCGTAAAGTGGTGCGTCCTGCTTGTTTCGCTGCCTTTGTCTTATTCCTTTCAGGCGTGGGGGTCGCATTTTATGCGATTCTGCCGCTCACGCTGGCTTTCTCGGTTAAGTTCAACCAAGTGATGGGCTTTCAGGTGTTGTTGGCTGCGTCGGAATATTATAATATGGTCGTCTGGTTTTCCTTGGCGACGGGCGCGATCTTTCAGTTTCCGCT
>CAZIMR010000249.1:0-2858 GCA_964540215.1 uncultured Puniceicoccaceae bacterium | reverse complement strand
GTGGTCTGGGCACACCCGCCACACGAGCCGCCACAATCGAAGGCTTACTCCGCCAGAAATACATCGCCCGCGACGGTCGTGAACTCAACGTCAGCGGCAAAGGCCTACGCCTGATTGAGCTCTGCGAAGAAATGCATATCGAGCAACTAGCCTCACCATCTATGACTGGCGACTGGGAAGCGAAGCTCAACAAAATGGAACGCGGCGAAATCAAACGCAACGAGTTCATGCACGAAATTGCAACATTCACCGAAGATGTGGTCAACAAAGCCCGCGTCCACATGGAGATGTTGGTCAACCGCACCTTCCCTGATTTGGAATGCGCCTGCCCAGCCTGTAGCGCCGCACGTCTCAAACAAACCGACGCCACCTACGAATGCCGCGAAGAAGCATGCGACTTCCGCATCTCTAAGCACATCGCTGGCCGCAAGCTCAGCGTAGAGGAAGCTGCCGAGCTCTTCACCACCAAGAAGCTCCCCGAAATAGAAGGCTTCGTTTCGCGCTTTAATAAACCATTCAACGCTGCACTAGAACTGGTGCAAAACGTCACCAAGACTGGCAAAATCGGCAAATGGAAGACCAATTTCGTGTTCGATGACGACCTCGACTCAGCCGATGAATTGACCGACGATCAGTTGCTTAAAACAGTCACACTGCAAAACGGACTCGAAGCGAAATTCTATGCAACAGACAAGGCCTACCATATACCCGAGTTCAAGCCAAAGGATTCCCCCGACGGCTTCCGGCTCGGCAAGGTCATCCTCCAGAAAGAGCTTGAACCCGAAGCAGTCGAACAGCTGTTTACCGAAGGTAAGACACCTCTGCTCGACGGCTTTATCTCGAAGCGCACCAAGCGCCCCTTCAAGGCTCACCTCACCCTCGATTTCGAAATTGGTAAGATCGGCTTCGAATTCGCCCCGCGCCCAGTGAAGCAGGCAACGAAAAAGAAAACGGTGAAAAAGGGATAAAATTAGGCCCATCAAACAACTTTCAATCACCAACAGTTTCCATGAAACCAACAGTTAAACCAACACGTCCTTATTTCTCATCCGGCCCCTGCTCCAAGCGTCCCAGTTGGTCGCTCGAAGCGCTTAGCGAAGCGCTCGTCGGCCGCTCTCACCGCGCCAAGCCTGCCAAGGCGCGCATCCAAGAAGTGATCGACAAATCTGCATCCATTCTCGGCCTGCCCGAAGGCTACGTTTGCGGCATCGTGCCAGCTTCAGATACCGGCGCAGTGGAAATGGCAATGTGGTCACTGCTCGGCGCACGCGGCGTTGAAATGTGCGCATGGGAATCGTTTGGCTCAGGTTGGGTCACTGACGTGGTCAAGCAACTCAAGCTCGACAACATGACCAAACACGAGGCCGACTACGGCCTGCTCCCCGACTTCTCAAAGGTCAACTTTAGCAACGACGTGGTCTTCACTTACAACGGCACCACTTCCGGCGTAAAGGTGCCGAATCTCGACTGGATCCCCGACGATCGCGAAGGCCTGACGATTTGTGACGCGACCTCTGCGGTATTCGCGATGGACATTGATTTCACGAAGCTCGACGTGGTCACATGGTCATGGCAAAAAGTAATGGGTGGCGAAGGTGCGCACGGCATGATCGTGCTCAGCCCACGTGCGATCGAACGCCTCGAAAGCTACACACCTGCATGGCCACTACCAAAGATCTTCCGTATGACGAGCGGCGGCAAGCTGATCAAAGGCATCTTCAGCGGTGCGACCATCAACACCGTCTCGATGCTCGCCATCGAAGACGCAGTCGACGGCCTGCGCTGGGCAGAAAGTATCGGCGGGTTGCCAACACTCATCGAGCGCTCCGAAGCGAATCTCCAAGCGATAGCCGACTGGGTCGCCAAGACCGACTGGATTGAATTCCTCGCCGAAGATGCTGCAACGATTTCGAACACATCGATCTGCCTGAAGATCACTGCGGATTGGTATCAAGCCCTGCCAGCCGAGGAGCAAGCAGCCAAGGCCAAGCAGCTCGTCAGCATGCTCGATAAAGAAGACGTCGGCTACGACTTCGGCAGCTACCGCGACGCACCTGACGGCCTCCGCATCTGGGGTGGCGCAACCGTCGACACCGCAGATATTAAAGCACTGCTGCCGTGGCTCGACTGGGCCTTCGCAGAGATCCAAGGTTAAAGCGTCGTTGGCGCTAACGTTGACGGAGGTCTGCCGTATATCGCGGAGCAACACCAACCGCTCAACTTTGAACGCCGAATCACTTAGATCAAAAGGACGCTCCACACGGAGCGTCCTTTTTTATGTCTAAGGAGGGACGACGCGCCCTCGAGTGCATCCACACGCCTCGCAACCCGAATCGAGCGCTTGCTTAATTCCCAAAAAAGGAATTCAGCAAATCCAAACCCATCTCAATATCGTCACGGCGGCGCTCTTCCTTGGATTTTCTTTGTGACGCCTCTGGTTCAACTGCTCTGCCGCCGGTGCCCTCGGCCTGCGGCATAAGTTCGGTCGACAGTTGCTGAGTTGAGTCAGTTTCTGCTGGCACGGAGTTTCGCTTAGTCGAGGTCGAGAACGCCCCCTTCGCCGCATCATTAAGAATATCCAACAATTCTCCAGTATCTGGATCGGCTAAACTACCGGTAATTTGAATGTCCTTATTCCAACGCCTAAAGCCGTCTTCGGCAGTGCTGGGCTGCAACAATTCAAGCGTTTCTAAAGACTCAGTCAGACGGCCCTTTGCCCCGATTGATAGGGTCAAATCCAACGGTTGATCCATGACATCGCGCAAACCGCTGGCGCCCACCGAACCGAAGGCATCGATCAAAATACTGTCTCCCGTCAATCGCAACTGCGGGATCATCACTCGCTTGTCCGCGCCGCG
>CAZIMR010000248.1:0-2868 GCA_964540215.1 uncultured Puniceicoccaceae bacterium | reverse complement strand
GTAATGCGCGGTGGAAATTTGTATTAACTGTACGATGCGTGGATTTATCGAGTAAGCAGACCAAAACTGGGCGTGCCAGCCTACTTGTAATTCGCCACGTAAAGTAGATATGCTGCTCGCTTAGACCCTGCATGTACCTTTGCAGGCACCTTTGTTACACGAAATCCAGCACGCTTCAGGCGATCTTCAAACCTAAGGTCTGGCCCTGCAGACCAAAACACCGCTCGCCCACCTTCGGGCTTCAATGAAACACGCAACCAGCGCAGGCCACTGTTTGAATAAAGTGAAGCATTCGTCTCCGAAACCATCGCGACGGGGCCATTGTCGACATCCATGAGGATCACATCGTAACGTGCACGCTCCGCCTTTCGCACATAAGCAACCACATCAGTAGTATGAATCTCCACACGGACGTCATCCAGTAACTTGCCATTCAGCGACTTCAAATACTCACGGTTCCAGCTGACGATCTCAGGCAGCAGCTCAATCAGTTCGATCACAGTGTTCGCCCCAGTGTTTTCCAATACACTGCGTAAAGTAAATCCCAACCCTAGGCCGCCGATCAAGATCCGCGCTTCAGCGTCACTGTCCAATCGCTCAACTCCAATCTCTCCTAATAAAATCTCCGACGCACTCGCCCCCGAATGCATCAGCTCCTGACCACTATAGCTGATACAATACTGACCATCATGCTCATAGAGCGTCATCGCACCCCCATCTGCAGTCGTCGACTCCGCAAGTTTAATCCGTGGCTTCATTTAATCCCCTTTTTTTATATGAAATAAAGGGCCCGACCCAATGTCGTGGCCCATCGATTATTGCCCTTGTGACTTATCACGAAGCATCGTCTCAAGCTCAGCCAGATCTCTGGTAAATTTACAAGTAAACCGGCGCATCTTACCCGTTTCAGGATGCACCAAGCCAAGACTCGAAGCATGCAGCGCCTGACGTTGCACATTGTAGGGCATGCCGCCCTTATTTTCTAAAGCCGACTTATAATCAGGGTGATAATGACGATCGCCAAGTAACGGCACGCCCGCTCCGGCAGCATGAATTCGCAGCTGATGCTTCAACCCGGTCTCCAAACGAAGGCGAAGCTTACTCACTGTATGGCGTTGGCCCTTCACCGCGGTCGGCCACGAATACTCCTCCACCACTTCATAGCGGCTAATCGCTTCAGTGGAACCCTCTTCTTCGGTTGCAAAGACAGTTTGATACATGCCCTCTTCATCGAGACGGAACCAAGCGCGCCATTCACCACGCTTCTTCTCCAGTTTTCCATCTCCAATCGCCATATACTCGCGCAAAAAGGTATGATCGCGGACCTGACGAACCAACGACTCCCGCGCCTTCGGATTCATCGCGAAACAAATAATGCCACTGGTATATTGATCCAATCGGTGCACCGGCAAAGGAATCAGGCGCTTGCGATGCACGCCCTTCTGCTGGTCTAATTCCGTCGCACCTTTGCCTTGCAAAAACTTCTCTAACACCGTCAGCGCAGACACTTGGTTGCTATCAGGCACAGGAACCGATAACAATCCTGCCCCCTTGTTTACAATCGCCAACGAACTATCAATATAAAGCAAAGTGGCTTGCGCGTGAATGCGTGTTGGCAAGTGCCGGAAAAAGACCGGCGGTGGCGTCCCTCCCATCGACAGCCGATCGCCTGGATTCGTGATTGGCTCATGCGGCTTCTTGATGACCACGCCATCCAACTGAATGCGCCCCTTCGCGAACCAATCCTTGAGGCGCTTACGCGGACTATCTGGGTAGCGCTCACTGAGCCACTCCAATGCTGGTTTCACCTCTGGTTCATTTTCACTATCTAACATAGCCGCACTCTCAAGTGACAAACCACGAAGATCAACCCTCAAGCGAGCATCCATCGGATCGAATTTCACCACCAATAAAAAAAACATTACATCCCACTTGTCAGTAGCGGCGACTGTAGCTTAGCTATATGCACACCAGATCTAGCAGATGAAAGTAATACAAAGTACCGCCACCGTTCTGATTCTCGCGCTTACCTGCGGAGTGTACTCGCTAAACGGCCTCACGCTTTCGAACAAAGAAGGCACTGCCATTGATGTTACGGTTCTGGCGATCGAAGACACGCGCATACAAATACGTCTTCAGAACGAAAGTACCACTTGGCTCGACCGAGATCGATTGTCATCAGACAGCCATCAAGCGATCATCGACCTCGCCACACAGGAGCAGTCACGCTTTCAAATAATCAACGAGCTGCTAGGAATCTCCTTATTGAAAGACAATAAGCTATGGGATGATGCGCCCAACGAAGTCGCGCAGCGCCTAAAATGGCCACTCGAATCTCAAACCGAGACTCAATCCAGCTTTCGATACTACCCTCCTGCGACATACCATATACTGGAGGCGCGACCCTACTCATCGGTCATCTATGGAACAGGTAATCAAGCTGCTTTAATCAGCATCGTCTTTGCCAATAAGGGCGATTTCAAGTTTAGCAAGCCTCCCACCCAGGACGAAATCAAAGCGATGCAAGCAGCCATCGAACGCGACACCAACAACATCATCACACGCATCAGCGACGCGCTAGGGGAACCCGAAAAACAACAATACGGCAGCGGCCGTGGCATCAAACAGCTCATACAGCGCTGGGACTGGAACGGCCACGCCCTGCTACTCGCCACGCAAGAAGACGAATACGTCAGCCTCAGAATAACCAGCAGCGCATCTGCAGACAACAAAGGTCGTGGCCAGAAATTTTCCGACGCCGCGCTGCGCAAACTCACGACACAGAACGTTATAACGCGCCCCAACGGCGACGTCATCATCGACAATATTCCGATGGTGGACCAAGGCCCCAAGGGCTATTGCGTGCCC
>CAZIMR010000247.1:0-2874 GCA_964540215.1 uncultured Puniceicoccaceae bacterium | reverse complement strand
CCAACTCACTGGCTCCACTTCCTCGACCCACCAGCCACTGTCATCGCGCAGTTGCTGCCACGCAGGGTTCAACCCCTGGATGGCAATATAGGCCAGAAAAGCCACACCCAGCCAAAAGACTGGAAACTTCAGCAGGCGTTTTACATTCTGTGCATTACCATGCTCACCGTCCGCCCCATTCCACCTCTGTGGCATCGGCACGACTGAGAATAGCCAGGTCAACAAGCCGCCCGCCAACAAAGTATGTAACGACCAGAGCTGCACACCCGCGAGCCCCCAAGCCGTAAAAGCCAACGTCAAGCCACCGACCGCAACAACCGCCCACTCACGAGGCGCAACAGATGGAGATCCCATAGCGTAGTGCCTTATGAAAAGCTCGGTTGATAGGCATCGTGCAGACGCAGCAAACCCAACAGCTCGCCGCTCTCAGCGACCACTGGTAGCACCGAAATTTGTGAACTGCGATCTTCCATCATACGCACCGCATCACCCAGGGGCACCTTCGACTGCGTTGAGATCGGTGATTTGGTCATGCAATCCCCCACTTTGAAATTCAAAATATCACCTTCCTGCGAAAGAATACGCCGAATGTCGCCATCCGTTATAATTCCAGCCAAGCCATTCGACGCATCCACGATACAAGCCGCACCGAATGGAAACTGCGTCATCCGAATCACCACTTCGCGCAGTGTTTCTTCAGCTCGCGCGCAGGCGACTTCATCGGCGACGTGCATCACATCACCGACCGTCATCAGCAAATTCCGCCCAAGCTGCCCACCTGGATGGAAGGTTGCGAATTCCTCCTTAGTGAAATCACGCGCCTTAACCAACGCCGCCGCCAAGGCATCGCCAATCGCCAAGCTCACCGTCGAGCTTGATGTTGGCATTAGATTAAGCGGATCAGCCTCACGCTCGACACTGCCATCCAGCACCACATCGGCCGCTGCCGCGATCGGAGAGTCTATATTGCCGACAATCGCAATCACAGGAGACTTAAGTTTTTTTAACATCGGCATCAAGCGCAGCACTTCCGCCGTGCTGCCGCTCTTCGACAACACGATCGTCGGATCACCGGGCTGATACACCCCCAGATCTCCATGAATAGCTTCAGCCGCATGCAAAAACACTGCAGGGATCCCGCAACTCGATAAAGTCGCCGCCAGCTTCGTGCCGATATGCCCTGACTTACCGATGCCGCAGATCACCAACTTACTGCCGGACTCTAAAATCAAATCCAAGGCGCGCTCAAAGGCACCATCCAAACGCTCTGCCGCGATTTGGATTGCCGCAGCCTCCGCATGCATTGATTGACGCCCTACCTCGAGTCGACTGAGACCTAAATTACTCATGTAATAGGGTTAACTAGTTCCCCACAAAAGGTAAAGCACTTTGCCAAGCACATCTTGCTAGATTGAGTCGCGCAACGAAGGCCTGTCGTCGATGGCGAAGCCAGTTCAGCCTGATTTATCAATCAGGTGGTGTGCCTTGGCACTGACTCAAGTTGGCGCAGCCGTGTCGATTGATGACCTGCAGTCCTTCAGTCTCTCAGCTACTGACCTCTAACTCCTGCACTCTCGCTACCTTTTTGAGAAGCATGCCCCACCGCCGCGTGCCACGCTAAGACCAACAAGCTCGTGAATAGTGTCACGACCGCACCGTACCCCATCCAGCTCAAGATCGACTAGATCAGTTGGAACCTGCCCACTGCCTATCGCTTTGAAGCTCGCCACACTGCTATAGGGCCCTATTCTTCATTATGTAATCAATCAATTAACTTAGCGCGTATATGATAAAAAAAATATCTCTGTTTGTTGTAATCCTTGCAGTGGCCGCATATTTCCTCGGCTCAAGCGTTTTAAATAAGGGCATCAAGACTGGTGTCGAAAAATACGCGCCAGAAGTCACCCAGACTCCGGTCCTCCTTGATGGTGTCAATCTATCCATCCTTTCCGGCAACGGGACTCTCACCGGCCTTTACGTCGGCAATCCGGATGGCTACAAGAGCGAAAATATCTTCGCACTCGGTCAAATCCAAGTCGATGTAGATACTGGCTCCGTCTTTAGCGATAAGATCATCATTAACAAGATCATCATTCAAAAGCCTGAGATCAGCTATGAAAAGACGCTGATGAGCTCTAACATCGAAACATTGATCGAAAATATCCACGCCTTCACTGGTAGTGCAGATAAGAACGCATCCACAGCCGCAGAAGCGGCACCAGCAGAAGGCAAATCCTCGAAACAAGTGATCATTAAGCAACTCGTCATCGAAGACGGCACGATCTTTGTAGATCTGATGGGGGCGAGGGCTACCGTACCACTCCCACGCATCGAGATCGCCAATATCGGCGAAAACGGCGACACGAAGAGCATGGCGGAAATAGTTGACCTGATCCTTACGCAAGTGCTCCGATCAATTGGCCCCGCCATTGCAGATGGAGGCGACCTTATCGGCGGAGCCGCACTCGAACAGGGTGAGGCTGCCCTAGAAAAAGCGACCGACAGCATCAAAGGCTTGTTCGGCAAATAAGCCCCGCACGCGTCACGCAAAGGTTTGACCACCAAAGCGCGGTTCCGCGCAAACGGTGCCCCTCTTTGGTTCATTCATTACGCGGACTGTGAAGATACGTTTCAGCACAGCCTTAGTAACCACCGCAGTGGGATCGAGCAGCGCTCAATCAGAGCGTCCAGCCGCTTGACCTTTAGCCAAAAAAAGCCCGTCCAATCGGACGGGCTTTTTGAAAGAATATGATTAAGAAAGGGACTATGCGTCCGTCTCTTCTTTAGCTGGTGCTTCTTTTTTAACAGCTTTCTTAACAGCTTTCTTGGCGGCTTTCTTGGCGGCTTTCTTGACTGGCTTAGTTACTTCCGCTT
>CAZIMR010000246.1:0-2888 GCA_964540215.1 uncultured Puniceicoccaceae bacterium | reverse complement strand
ATGTGTCGAAGCTTTGATGGAAGTCGTGACCGGCCAGAAAAACGCGTAAGCGAGCAGCCACCACTCCTCCCACCATCGCGGGATAAACGCGCGCGGCCAATACCGTAGCGGTTCGGTTTAGCCCAGCAGAAGCAACTAAATCCTCTTACTTACCGCCATACCAGAAAGCGCGCCGCCAGTGGTGTGCGTGTAATGCCTGCAAGGTTTTCTCATCTAGGGGCGGCATGTCCGAAACTGCAGCATTTGCGGCAGCTTGTTCCGAATTGCGCGTGCCTGCAATCACCGTGCTCACCGCAGGATGCGCGAGTGCAAACCCTAGCGCAGTCTCTGGCATACTCCGAGCACCCTCACCGAGACTCGATTTAATCCGGTCTACACGCGCCACTGCCCGTGCCAAGCGATCGCCCGCAAAATAATCATTTCTAAAATCTCCCGCTGGAAATTGATAATCCTTGGTGTATTTACCCGTCAGCACTCCTTCATCAAAGGCCACACGCACGATAATCGCCACACCGTGCGCTTCGGCAACCGGCAATAATTCTGCCGCAGGCTCTTGCTCAAAAATATTATAAACCACCTGCAGCGAATCGATAATTCCCATACGCATCAAATCAATCGCAGAATTTTGATCATGCTCCGGCGTCGAAATGCCGACCGCACGAATCTTCCCCTCTTGCTTCAGCTTTTGCAAAATCTCCAACGGCTTCGGGTCACGGTTCCATGCACGCGTCCAAGTATGCAGCTGCAAAAGATCTATCGTCTCGACATTTAACTGACGCAGGCGCTGCTCCACATTCTCACGTAAATACCGCTCACTATAACGATCCTCCCAGCGGCAATGCGGACTCGGCGGCCACGGCCCCGACATCGGCGGCGTCTTGGTTGCGACAAAAATCTCCTCCGAGCGCGCCTTCAAAAACTTGCCAATCAGCTGTTCACTATGGCCATTGCCATAGCCTTCCGCCGTATCGATAAAATTAACGCCCGAATCGACCGCGCAATGCAGCGCTGCCATCGAATCAGGGTCGCCCTGTGCGCCCCAACTTCCACCCATCGCCCAAGCGCCGAAGCCGATTTCTGAAACGTTCCATCCAAGATTGCCAAATTTACGATATTTCATCTCCGTAAATCGAATCATGCATCGCCAAAATCACAAGGTGCAAACTCGACACACGCATAAACCCTACTCAGAATCAGACAGATATGGACGCTTCCGACCACCCCTCAACGGTAAAAACCTGCATCATCGGCGCCGGCATATCAGGATTGGCCCGTGCTTGGCAGCTGAAAAAGCGCAGCGAATCCTGCATTGTGCTAGAGCAATCAGCCCTCCCCGGCGGAGCGATGCGCAGCCACCGCCAAGGCGACTATCTGGCCGAAGAAGGGCCAAACTCAATCCTGCTCAACAGCCGCGGAATCGAAGCCTTTCTCGGCAGCATTCCAGGACTGAACTCCGCAATGATCGAAGCTCTGCCAGAAGCGAACAAACGCTTCATCGTGCGTGGCGGCAAACCCCACGTAGTTCCCATGGGTCCAATCTCGGTGATTACGAGCCCGCTTTGGTCATTGGTCGGCAAACTCCGCGTGCTCAAAGAGCCGTTCGTCAAAGCTGCTTCTGCCACAGTCGAAGAAAGCGTGGCTGACTTTGCGCGCCGCCGGCTCGGCGACGAGCTGTACCGCTACGCAATTAATCCATTGGTCGGTGGCATCTATGCTGGAGATCCGGAAAAACTCTCGCTGCCGCACGCTTTTCCGAAATTACACGCACTCGAGCAGAACAACGGCGGACTGATTCGCGGAGGCATCGCCAAGATGCGAGCCGCACGAACCAGCAAAGGTTCCAAACCGCGTAAACGTATCATCTCATTTAAGAATGGCATGGCAGAGCTACCCGAGAAGCTCGCCGCCGCCCTCAGCGACTCCCTACACACTGCGGTATCCATCAGGTCTATCCGCAAATCTGAAGAGCAATGGACCGTCACATGGTCGAGCCCTGACGGCAGCACCATCGAAGATAGCTTTGATCGACTTATTTTGACGGTGCCTGCGCATCGCCTTTCCCACCTTCCGTTCGATCCGGCGCTGCAAGATGAACTTCGCCGCCTCCATGCAATTGATTATCCGCCCGTCTCAGTGCTCAGCCTCGGCTTTAAACGAGCCGACGTCGCGCACCCAATTGACGGCTTCGGCGCACTCGTGCCAGAATGTGAAGGTCGCAAGATTCTCGGAGTGCTGTTTCCCTCCAGCATCTTTGCGCAACGTGCGCCCGAGAGCGAAGTGCTACTCACCGTATTCGTCGGTGGCGAGCGCCAGCCTGAGTACGCCACTGCAGACATCAAAACACTGCAAAGAACCGTGCTACCTGAATTGGAACAGCTCCTCGGCATCACAGGTAAACCCACTTTCGTGCACCACAAGCACTGGGACAAAGCCATCCCGCAATACAAACTCGGCTACGCCGCTCAACTCGCAGACATCGAGCGCATCGAGCAAAATCACTCAGGCCTCCATTTGGCAGGCAACTATCGCACCGGAATCTCGGTAACCTGCTGTCTCGAAGCCGCGCTCAAACAATAGCCCCTCTCTTTTAGAATTCAGATACGTACCCATGCCCAACGCACAAAAAGACATCGCCAAGTTACGCGCCGAGATCGCCGAGCACGATCGCCTCTACTATAAAGATGCCACACCTAGCATCGACGATCAGGCCTATGACCGGATCAAAGCCGAACTCGCGACACTCGAAGCGGCGAACCCTCAATTTAATTTTGACGAATCGCCGACTCAATCCGTGGGAGACGACCGTCTCGAAGCCTTTGCAAGCTATACCCATCGTATGCCGATGCTCAGCCTCGATAACACCTATAATATGGAAGAGTTAATCGAGT
>CAZIMR010000245.1:0-2898 GCA_964540215.1 uncultured Puniceicoccaceae bacterium | reverse complement strand
GTTTGTCGTGCAGCGCCGCTTCGTAGAGTGCGGGGATGTGCCATGCGGTATAGATGAAGGTGAACAGCAGGCCGCCGCAGGCTGGGTGGGTGAGCAGATCCATGGTTTTGCGCAACCACTCCGGCTTGAGTAGCCAATCGATCAACCATCTGGGCGTACCGAAAATAAACAGCACTGGGCAGAAGTAAATCAACAGCATGTGCTGTATCATGTGCGCGCAAAACAGGAACTGTTCGCCAATCTGGTCGAGCGGCGAACCGACCGCCAGATACGCGATGGTTAAGCCGAGGTAGAACAAGGTCGTTTGGCCGCGGGGAAATTCAGTACCAGGTGCAATCCGTTCTCGCAGTGGCCCAACGCCGAGCGCGTAGAGCCAGCCGATCATCAAGAGTGTGATCAGGAGCAGAGGTTCGGTGTGCCAGTGGAGTTGCATGAGTTCGGAGTCTGTTTCGGTATTTGAATTTGCGACTCAATCGCTAAGAATTCTTAGATTGAGTGAATGGCAGAAAAAAAGGACGACATATTCCTGTCGTCCTTAGAAGCTCAACTCTGGTTTAAATCTAGAATGCAGAGATGGCCTCAAAGTCGACAAATCCACGATCCATAATGAACATCAGCGCGACAACCGTGCCAGATGCGATCGCTAGACCAGTGACAAATGCCAAAGTCAGAATCAGTTTGTCGTAAAGAAGGTGCATAAACCATGCGATCACGCTGAAAAATTTAAACAGCGAGAGAGAAACGAGCGTAGCGAAGATAAAAGTGCCATTGATCGGCAGGTAAACGAGCACCAATTCGATGCCAGTAATAGCTGCTAAGACCAGTGCCAAATTAATAAAGGCGTGGTACTTTTGTTCTTCGCCGCTGTGGTCAGCATTAGATGTAGAAAGCGTGTCAGGCATGATGGGCGTCCTTATTTAATGAATTCGATCAGATAGATTACAGTGAAGATAATGATCCAGACGATATCCACAAAGTGCCAGTAAAGGCCAGCAACTTCAACATCGATGGCACTTTCGTGAGGGTCCATCTTACCGGTGAAGGAATAAAAATACATGCAGGTCAGCCAAAATAGTCCGATCGCCACGTGTACCCCGTGAGTACCGGTCAGCATGAAGAAGGTAGAGCCGAAAGTGCCGCTCTTTAGGGTCAGGCCCTCGTGAACGAATTCAGTGAATTCGTATACCTGACAGGCAAGGAAGATCAGTCCGAAGAAGATCACGCCGAGCGTATTGCGGCGGAATGACTTAATGTCGCTTTTGTGCATCGCAGACACTGCGAGTGCCATCAGGAACGAACTCATTAGCAAAATGAAGGTCGAGAAAGAGGTGAGCTCCAAACTGAAGAGGCTAGTTGGATCAAACGACTCTGGATATAGCTTACGATATATCAGGTGCGTCGAGATCATGGTGCCAAAGAACATGCAGTCGGAACCAAGAAACAGCCACATGAAGAGCTTCTTGTTGTCGACCATCAAATTGTGATGGCTGTCGTTGTTGTGGGCGTCGTCGCTCATTATTTTATTAAACTTAAATGCTGTGAAAAACTGAAGAGCGAGGGCTTAGATTTCGTCTTCCTTGGGGTGAATGTGGTAGCCGCCTGGGCCTTCGATTGCCCAGAGAGTTGCACCTAGTGTTATGATGACAAGACCGCTGATGGTCACGTAGCCCATGTATGCTACACCAGCTTGCATCAGGCATAGCCCCAAGCCGAGAGGGATAAAGCCGAAGGATGCGACGAATGGCATCCAGGATTGGCTTGGCATATGAATGCCGTGGCTGCCTTCATCTACAAAGGTAATTTTACGGTTTTCTGCGCCGTGCTTGTGCTCCCAAAGTGCATCACGTGCTGGAATGATTGGTGTGCGTGCGAAATTGTAGCTGCGCGGCGGCGAGGTGGTTGCCCACTCGAGCGTGCGCGCATCCCATGGGTCGTTACCCGCAGGTTTGCCCTTGGTCATGAGGAGAATGATATCGATCACGAACAGCAAGATCGAGAAGCCGAGGATAAATGCGCCGATACTGCAGACCATGTTGTAACTATCCCAACCGAAGCCGGAGAGGTAAGTGTGTGTGCGGCGTGGCATGCCGATCAATCCGAGGAAGTGCATCGGGAAGAAAGTCACGTTCAGGCCGACCGTCGATAAGATCGCGACCCAGGTGCTGAGCTTACCTGCCCACATTTTCCCGAGGATCTTCGGTAGCCAGAAATAAAGACCACTGATGGAGGCGAGCAAGATGCCACCAATTGCCACGTAGTGGAAGTGGGCGATCACGAAGTAACTATCTTGTTGTTGTGCGTCCGCCGGTGCAGCGGAGTGCATGATCCCGGAGAATCCGCCCATCATGAACATCCAGATGAAGCCGACACTGAAAATCATCGGTGCGTCGAAGCGTACACGACCACCCCAGAGTGTGCCGATCCAGTTAAAGATTTTAACACCAGTGGGCACGGCGATGGCCATGGTCAGTAGCGAGAAGGCTGCTGTTGCAACCTTGCCCAAACCAGTGGTGAACATGTGGTGTGACCAAACAGCGAACCCGAGGAAACCAATCACTGCGCCAGAGAATACCACGATCGAGTAACCAAATAATGGCTTCTTCGAGAAAGTGGGGAGCACCTCGGAGACGATTCCCATTGCTGGGAGCACCAGGATGTAAACTTCCGGATGGCCGAAAATCCAGAACAAGTGCTGCCACAGAATCGGTTGGCCACCTTGTGCCACTTGGAAGAAGCTGGTGTCGAACACTCGGTCAAACATGAGCTGTCCCAGGGCAATGGTGATTGCCGGGAATGCGAAAACGATCAGCAGGGATACGATCAGTGTCATCCAAGTGAATACCGGCAGGCGCATCATCTTCATACCTGGGGCACGCATATTGATGATGGTTGCGATGA
>CAZIMR010000244.1:0-2905 GCA_964540215.1 uncultured Puniceicoccaceae bacterium | reverse complement strand
CATCCACCTCAGCGATACTGATATCGAAGTCGCGTTTACGCACAACGACTCTTACGGCGAGGACTACTACTCTTTCGTCAATGGTCAGCACACCACCATGGGCGGCACGCACCTCGCAGCCTTCCGCGAAGCACTGGCCAAGACCATCAAGGATTTCTTCAAGAAGGACTTCGACGCCGTGGATATACGCACCTCGATCTGCGCCGCAGTAGCGATCAAGGTCGAAGAGCCCGTGTTCGAGTCGCAGACCAAGACCAAACTTGGCTCAACTGAGATGGGACCGAAAGGCCCCACCGTCCGCACCTTTTTGATCAACTACATCAAGCAGGCGCTGGACAACTACCTGCACCGCAATCCGGAAACGGCTGAGATTCTGGTTAAGAAAATCCAAGAGTCCGAGCGCAACCGCAAGGAGCTCAAAGGCATTCAGAAGCTTGCCAAAGACCGCGCTCGCAAGAACAAGGTACACAATAAGAAGCTACGCGATTGCCGCGTCCATCTGGGCACCAAGAAGGATCGCCGCCTCGAATCCACTCTCTTCATTACCGAGGGCGATTCCGCTTCCGGCTCGATTACCAAGGCGCGCGATGTGAATACGCAGGCCGTGTTCTCACTCAAGGGCAAGCCGCTCAACTCGTTTGGATTGACCAAGAAAGTCGTTTACGAAAACGAGGAGTTCAACCTTCTGCAAGACGCGCTTAACATCGAGAACGGCCTCGAAGATCTACGCTACAATAATGTTGTGATCGCGACCGACGCCGACGTCGATGGCATGCACATTCGTCTGCTGCTCATTACCTTCTTTCTGCAATTCTTCCCAGAGTTGATCAAGCAAGGGCATCTGCACATTTTGCAAACCCCGCTGTTCCGCGTACGCAATAAGAAGATCACCCGCTATTGCTACAGCGACGAAGAGCGCCGCGCTGCAATGGAAGAGTGCAAGCCCAAGCCAGAGATCACCCGCTTCAAAGGCCTGGGTGAGATCTCGCCCGACGAGTTTGGCCACTTCATTGGCAAGAACATCCGTCTCGATCCCGTCATCATCGGTAAAGGCATGACGATTAAGGACATGCTCACGTTCTACATGGGCAATAATACACCTGACCGCCAGACTTTCATCATCGACAATTTGAAGATCGAAAAGGACGCACCGGAAGCAGTCAGTGCTTAAATAGCGCTGTACAAAGGAACGACCATTCGAGTAATTGCCGCACCGCTATTGCTGGATCGACACCTACAAAGGTGCCATCGACAAACCTTCTGCCGCCACATCTGCACCCACGGATATCAACGAGAAGCGATGCGGAACGGGCTGATTGGATTGATACAATTCAAAATGCAGCGTCGCTAGCTCTAGATTAATATCAGCTTTGTTCGCGGGCTGGGTGCAATAGTCGCGATACTGTTGTTTCACGTAGCCATACCAAGACTCGCCTTCGACCTTCTTAAGCTTTGCATCGAGGAAGGATTTGACGGCTTCCGGATCCTTAAAATCCACATCGGACTGCGACAAACCACTGCTATAAAAGACATACGCTGCACTACGCAGGCGACTTTGTTGAGAATGGCGCGCGTCGTCCAACTGCTGCACTTTCAAAGCTTGCTGATATTGTGGTGTCGCTTGTATCACCGCCAGATTAATGCCCGCATCGAGCTGCGCAGCTGTCCATACACCGATCCGTGTGCCATCAATCGCGAGTGTATAGTTCCCGTCTCGCAAGTTCTGAACCGCGAGTATCTGCTGGTTCATTTCGGCTTCAAAGGGCACCAACTCAAGTGCCTTCGCAATCGTCTGCGATTGCGGAAACGGCAAGGCGCCTTCCAAAGCCGTGAAACTAACTGAATCCGCAGCCACTTGCAGATTCGTAACCGTGGCATTGTCCGACTCCTGCAGCGTGCCACGCTTCGCATCCAGCACGATTTTCGAAACGAACTGCGGCACGGCTTGCGCCTTTAAGAACTGATAGCCCATGATGAAATGTCCATAGTGCCAACCGGGATGCACCCGATCTGGCCCCACAATCGTCGCAGACGGATCTAACGACTGCAGCTCAGCATTGACGGTGAGCATGGTATCGTAGAAGTCCACGGTGCCCTGCCCTCTGGCTGCAGCTGTACCTTTCACAAAGTCCGCGCACTGCCGCAAACCATCGTTCGCACCTAGCTCATTCTTACGCGTCAGTTCTGCGGTCTGATCATAAATCGATGGTGTGATGAAAATCACTTCACTCTCAATCGCATCAAAGCGAGCAATCAGCTTAGTCATGTCGGACTTATATGTATCAATGTACTGCTGTTGCGTCGCCCGCGAAGCGGCATCGTTCTTGTCGGCTCCATAAAGCCAGCGCCCGACATCATTCATACCCAACATCACAGTCGAGACGTTCGGCTTTGTGAGTGCGATGTCTTCGTCAAAACGACGCAAGACATGTGAGGCTTTCTCGCCACTAATTCCCTTATTCCATGCCTGAATCTCACGATCCGGAAAGCGCGTCAAATAATAGAGATAAACGTAGGAGTGATAACTGCCACCATGGGTAATACTATCACCCACAAAGCACACTCGATCGCCATCTTGAAATTGAGGTACAGACTGCGCTTCGACAAGATTACTCGTACCACATGCATAAAGCGCGGAAATGAGCCAAATAAACAGATTCTTAAACATAATAAAACGGGGTTAGATTATTAATTAATAGAATCGTTAGCGTCAGACTAATTACCAGCCATTTTTTAAACCGTCATTAGCGTGGAAGCCTGCACACACGGAAAAGCCCCGACTGTTGCCAGTCGGGGCTTTGTAATAATGATGTGCTAAGTTTTGAGCGGATGAAATTCCTAGCGGAATTACATCATGCCGCCCATACCACCCATGCCGCCCATGCCGCCCATGTCAGGCATGCCA
>CAZIMR010000243.1:0-2920 GCA_964540215.1 uncultured Puniceicoccaceae bacterium | reverse complement strand
CGCCATAGCACGACTTTTAATAATCAAGCCGCTACACCGCAGGCGCTGTCGACGATTTATTTGAATCTAGGCACCTCGCGCCCACTCACAGAAAAGCAATTGCCTGCGTTCTTGAATGTCGGGTATTTTGACGGCGAAGATGCCGAGTTTGTAGCAATCAACAAACTCACCGGCGGCAAGGGATTCTTAGGTATCGGTGCCAGTGCTCCGGTGGAGCAGCTGGAGCAATCCGTGCGCTGTGAGTGGGCGTCGGTCAAAAATCAGTTTTTTGCTGCAGTGCTGAGTTCGGATACGATGGGGCGCGATTTGTTTATCTATCCAGTTGAGGCGTCTGAGGCTGAGAATGGCACACGTGGTCGGCCAGGGATCTCCGGCAGTGTTGGCTATGAGGTCGGCACCGTGGCTGCAGGCAATGCCAAGACCCTGAATTTTGATTTTTACGTCGGGCCGAAAGAATTCAAGCGCCTGCAAGCGCTGGGCAATCAGCAGGACGAAGTCATGCAGTTCGGCTTTCTCAGCTTTATTAGTAAATTACTGCTTTCCTTCATGTATGCGATTCATTCGGTCGTCCCTAGCTGGGGTTGGTCGATCGTGATTATGACGATCTGCATTAAGACACTGTTCTGGCCGCTCTCAGCCAAGGCCAGCCGCTCGCAGAAGCGCATGGCCAAGATTCAAGGGCCGATGGCCGAACTCAAGGAAAAATATAAAGATAACCCACAGAAATTACAGCAGGAGACTCTTAAGGTCTTTAAGGAAAATCAGGTTAACCCGGTTGCGGGTTGCTTGCCGATGCTTATCCAGATGCCAATCTTCCTCGGCCTGTTCTATATGCTCCGTTCTGCCTCAGAGCTGCGCCACGAGTCGTTCCTGTGGGTGAGTGATTTGTCGATGCCGGATACCTTGACGTATATTGCCGGCTATCCGTTGAACCTGCTTCCATTACTAATGGGCATCACCATGTTCTTTCAAATGCGCATGATGCCTGTTTCGCCGACTGCGGACCCTGCGCAGCAAAAGATATTCAAGTTCTTGCCTTTTATCTTTTTGGTCTTCCTTTACAATTTTTCATCCGGCCTAGTCCTCTATTGGACTGTGCAAAATCTTTTGACTATTCTTCAACAGAAAATCACCAATAGTCGACCAGATGAAGAACTGAAGCCCGTGGTCGCAGCTAAAGCTGCCGCATCGACCGGCAAAGGTGGTTCGCCGAGCACGAAGCCACGCAAGAAAAATAAATAACCCCACCCCCCCTTGAATCTCGTGATGCGCGCTGCGCGAGTTTCAGTATTCTAGTAGTTCAGCGCTTCATCATTCAGCTTTTTTTAGATATGTCAGGACACAGCAAATGGGCTACCATCAAACGAGCGAAAGGTGCTACAGACGCCAAACGCGGTAAGATTTTCAGCGTTATTAGCAAGGACATTACGCTCGCCGCTCGTGCCGGTGGCGGTGATCCTTCGATGAATCCACGCTTGCGCACGGTAGTGGCGAAGGCGAAAGAGGCGAATATGCCGAATGACAATGTCGAGCGTGCGATTAAAAAAGGCACCGGTGAATTGCCAGGCGTCGTTTACGAAGAAATCGTCTATGAGGGCTATGCGCCGAGTGGTGTGGGGCTGATTGTCGAGATTACCACTGATAACAAAAATCGATCGGCCTCTGAAGTGCGCAGCACGATGGGCAAGAACGGCGGCAATCTCGCCGGCGTCGGTGCGGTGTCATTTCAATTTGATGACGTCGGCCAGTTCATTATCGATGCGAAGCAGACCGATGAAGAGACGCTGATGGATATAGCGCTCGAAGCCGGCGCAGAGGACATTAAAAACGAAGGTGATCACTTCGAAGTGATTTGCCCGATGGCTGCGTATGATACGGTTTCACAGGCCTTGACCTCCAAGGGGATCGAATCAGAGCAGTCGGATTTGGTTTATTTGCCGAATATTACGGTGCCGATCAGTGATAAAGAGACTGCACGTAAAGTGCTGCATTTGATTGAGATTTTGGATGCTCTAGAGGATGTTAAAGCCGTTCATTCTAATCTGGATCTGGCCGATGGCGTGCTCGATGACTGAGTATAACAATTTCTAGCGCCTTTAAAAAGCTCTTGCCAAGTCCATTAGGCCTTTGCAGCTTCAAATGCTTAAACAATGAACCCCAAAATAAACATGCGTTGTAAAATCATCACTCTTTTTCCTATTGCCGCTGCGGCACTCGTTCTCACTGGCTGTGGTGGTAGTAAAGCACAAATGGCTACAGGTGAAACAAATATCCTTGGCTTGTATAAAAATGCGCAGGAAAGCTACGCGCCAACTTCGCCGAATTCGTTTACAATCAAATCCGACGAACTCTTCACTCGTAAGAATTTTTCTGGTGATAAGACCACACTTCTTTGGGGCTTGATTACGATCGAAGACTACTAGGCCGTCTGAGTTTAAGAGTTTAAATCTTTTTCTAAGCCGCTTCTATTTGGGAGCGGCTTTTTTCTGGGCAATCGTCGATTGCCCAGAGTCGTCGCGTTGGCATTGATTTTTGGGCAGCGCGCGTTGTCGCAGGGCACATTAGGTGAAATTCAGCTCGATAGCTTTACTGAGGCTTAGAAACGCTGGATTTCCTAGAGTTGTCAGTGCGGTAGGCGCTTACGGTTCGATCAGGTCGAATGGATCGCCTCTTTTAGCGGTGATGCCTTCTTTGCTTTGGAAATACCCGAAGTCGTATCCTTTGATGAACCCTTGTTTGAATATAATCCATTGAATTTCATCGAGTGGGTATTTCTCAAAGGCGATTGATTTGCTGCGATTGAGGAGCCTGCTTAAGACTCGTTTAGGTGGAGGGGTCTATCTTCGCCTCAAGTAGCGTCAGGGTCGCTTCTTTGAGGGCGTCGGATCTGATGCTTTGATAGAAGTTAAAAAGTGTCTCA
>CAZIMR010000242.1:0-2934 GCA_964540215.1 uncultured Puniceicoccaceae bacterium | reverse complement strand
CGAGCAAGAATTTCGGGATCTGGGTGGTCTTGCCCGAGCCAGTTTCGCCAGCGATGACGACGATCTGGTTTTGCTGAATGGCGTGAATGATCTCTTCCCGTCGTGCATGGATCGGGAGGTCGTCGCTGTAGCTCGTCTGGAGTTTGGTTTTGATGGTAGGGAGAACGTTGAATGCTCAACGTCAAATGCCCATTGTTGAAGGTCCAATGTTGGGCGTTGAATGTTTATTGCGGGTTTTTTTGATGTAGCGATAGTGAGTGTCGATCCCTTCTAAAAATTGATAGTAGTTAGCGTTATTGGCCGAATTCGTCGGTCCTTACACAAAAAAGCCTCGGTCGTTAGACCGAGGCTTTTAGGAAAAGTTGTATCGGACTATGCCTTTGTAACGAGACCAGCCTTGATCGCCTTAACGGAGACCCACATGCGCTTTACTTCACCACTTGGAAGTTTGACGCGGATGCGCTGAACGTTTGGACAGAAACGACGTCTTGTGTTCTTAACAAGACTTGTTCCGATACCACCGCTTTTTTTGGTGAGACCCTTACGGATGATGATACCACCTTTAACGGGGCGTTTACCTGTGATTGCGCAAATACGTGACATGAGAGTTCCTTGATTAAAGTTATGAAGGGCAGGAAAGTAGGGGGCTGTGGCAGCCAAGCAAGCCTTTTTGTAGAAAAAATTAGCGGGCTCGTAGTCCCCATAGTACTTGGAAGCGTCGGCCCATGTGTGCGGGGTGGATTAGCTCCATAAGTGTTTGTCTATCAGGACTAAAAATTCCCGCTGTGTCGTTAACGATCGACTCAGCTGCGCGCTGAGCGCGCTGCACCAAGAACGACTCCTGCGTCTCAAGAGTGACGGGTTGGAGGCCTTTTGCACTCAATAAATCGGCCAGTGGGTCCCAGCAAATATCGCAGGTGATGTCTTTTTCGCCTGGTTGATCGAGTAAGTCGTTGGCCTGTGTGTGTAGGTGATAGGTGCGAGCGGTGCCTGCGGGGCAGTCGGTGGAAAGTGCTGACCATGTCTTACCATAGTCGAATAGCAGCAGCATGCCAGTCCAGTCTTGCGCAAGCAGGTCCGCAATTGCGGCCTCGGCCTGCAACGGCAGATCGAGCTCGTAGCCTTCGAGCGCCTGCTCAGGGAGGCGCGCTTGAATGGCCGCGACTTCGGGTGTGAAGTGGTCGAGTCGCACGTCTTCCAACTCGAGTTCTGCGTTGAGGCGCACGCCGCGTTCGTACCATTGGCCATCGTGAAAGATCAAGCGGTGAAAGGGCAGGGCGTCGAGCCACTCATTGGCAAAGATCACCACTGGGCCATCGGCGCAGATCGCATCGCCTTGGCGAATCACGCGGCTGTCCGCAAACGGATGTGAGTCCACGCGGCTGAGCAGTTCCGCGCCAGGCTCGGCAGCGATTTCGATGAAAGTTGATCGCGCGGCAGTGGTCTCACCGAGGAGATCATGAGCTGCGGTGATGACGAGTTGAGCAAAGACCTTGCCTAGGCTCTCAGCAGTGTAGAAATCGCGATCTGGGCTGCGACCAACGCGCTCACCTGCGCGCGTATAGTAGCCCCAGTGATCAGCATACAGGACTAGGTCGATATAGTCACGATAGCTAATCGGGCCGTTTACACAGCTCGTTTGGAGTTGATCGCTTAGTGTTTTGTCGCCCCCGTTCATACCATTTTATCAACGATCCTATCGCCGAGTAGTCGAGAATAATCATCTGCGTAGGGATGAGCGGCGCATTTTTGCCCAGACATTGGGATTTGCACGGGTTGGAGACTCGCAACGACTGCTGGCAGAGCAAATACTTGGTGCACTGACCGATACGTCGAATGTTGAACTGTGAACGTCGAACGCTGACTCTACCTGATTCTCACTTTCTCATTTCTTAGCTAATTCGATGTTCGACGTTCGATCGTGGACGTTCAAAGTTTTCTACACAGATGATTTTAGCTATTGAAAGTTCTTGTGATGAGTCCGCGCTCGCATTGTTTGACCCCGTCAAGGGAGTCGAAGGCGAGTGGGTGCACAGTCAGATCAGCTTGCATAAAGAATACGGCGGTGTGGTGCCTGACCTCGCTAGTCGGGAGCATTTGAAGAATTTCTTCCCACTGCTCGAAGCATCCGATGTGCTGGCGCGCCAGTCCGCGATCACTCAAATCGCCGTCACGCAGGGTCCTGGCCTGGCCGGATGCCTCGCGCTCGGTATTGCATTTGCGAAGAGCCTCGCGCTCGCATGGAAGTTGCCACTTTGCGGAGTGAACCATCTGCGCGGTCATGCGTATTCACCTTTCATTACACTGCACCAAGCGGACCCTATCGGTTTCGCCAATGCATTCGACGGATTACTGCCGCATCTCGGACTTGTGGTCTCCGGTGGCAACACCATTCTATTTGAAATTAACAAAGCCAAGCAGCTCACTGTGTTGGCCGAGACTGTCGACGATGCCGCGGGCGAGGCGCTTGATAAAGGTGCTAAACTTCTCGGCTTGCCCTACCCTGGTGGACCGCATGTCGAGAAGATTGCTGCTAACGGGAATGCCCAGGCATTTGATTTTCCAAAGTCGATTGCGCCGCGCAACGAGCGGCGCTTTAGCTTTTCTGGACTCAAGACGAGCCTGCGCTATCGTATTGAGAAGATGGGCGATGCTGAACTCGAAGCCGCGCTGCCTGATATTTGCGCGTCCTATCAAAGCGCAGTGATCGACCAACTGTTTGGCAAGACCAAGCATATCTTAGAGGTCGATTGCTATCAGAGCCTCGGTCTCTCCGGCGGCGTATCAAATAACAAAGCGCTCCGCACCGCGATGCAGCGACTCGCCAAACGTTATCGACTGCCATGCTTGATCGCCGAGCCGCAGCACACCGGCGACAACGCCGCGATGATCGGCTTCGCTGCTTACGCCGACCCCGAAGGCACGCGGAACGAC
>CAZIMR010000241.1:0-2947 GCA_964540215.1 uncultured Puniceicoccaceae bacterium | reverse complement strand
AGCCGAGGCCTGCGGCGATCGTGGGTTGCTGCTCGAGGTCGAGCTTGTCTGTCGGGCGTCGATTTTGCAGGTGTAGTTCGGTGCGTGTGCGTAGGAGGAAATCGTAAGCAGCTTCCATTTCGTCGCGCAAGTGCTGGCGCAATAACTTTGCTTTGTTGATCTCTTTAAACGAGCCATAGCCGAACTTGATATTGGCCATCCACAGGATGTTCTGATAATCGCGCAGGCCACCGACGCCGTTTTTAATGTCGGGCTCTTGTAAATAGACAGTGTTGCCAAACTTCTCGTGGCGGCCGCGCTCGTCAGCGAGGCGTTGCTGGATGTAGGCCTTGGAGTGTTCCTTTTTGCAGTAGCTGGCGAAGCGTTTCTGCATATCTATATAGAGTGGGTCGGAGCCGCAGATGATGCGTGATTCCAGAATCGCGTTTTTTGATTGGATTTCGCTCTTCGCCTCTTCGATGGCTTCCTTAGTGTTGCGCGAGGCGTGGCCGACTTTCCAGCCTAAGTCCCAAAGTGGATAGAGGATCTCTTCGGCGAGTACTTCTTGGAACTTAACAAAGTGCTTGCTCGAAATCTTCTCGGGGTAGAGAAACATGATGTCGATATCGCTGTGTGGGTTGAGCTCTTGCCGCCCGTAGCCGCCAGTGGCAAGGACCGCCATTTTACAGGGCAATGGACCATGCTCGGTGGCATACAGATCGAGAGCTGCGAGGAACAGGTTTTCGATCACCACATCAGCCATCGCAGCACGCGCTTGGCAAACCTCCAAGCCAGAGTCGCCATTCTGGTGGTGGCGCTTGAGCATCTCATTCTCTAACTCGATGTAGCGCTTGTACGCCGGGAGTTGTTTGCTTCGCGAAACCCCAGGATCAAAAACCAGACGCTTTTGCGCATGCTTATGAAGGCGTCGGAAGAGAGGATTGTCTTGAATGGGCATAGGCCGAAGAAGCAGGAAGGCGTCAAAAGTGTGGTGTGTGCGTGCGACTTCATAGAAACCCCATTTATGGTGCGTCCGTCAAGTGAGTTTGCTCGCTGAAGTACTTGAGATCGGTGAGATGGGTCAATCGTTTGGCAAAAATATGTCCCCTTTTTTTTTGACGGCAGGTGGATATTGACTACTCGTACAGCTTCGCAATCGCGCAAAAACCACAAATATTACAAATTATGCAAATCGCAGATGGTACAGTAGTCGCAATGGACTACGCCCTTAAGGATGACGAAGGAACTTTGATTGATCAGTCCCAACCAGGACAACCGATGGTCTATCTCCATGGTCATCGTAACATCATCCCAGGCCTCGAGGCTGCCCTTGCAGGTAAGCTCGCTGGCGAGACTGCTGAAGTGCGCGTCGATCCAGAAAATGGTTATGGCGAGATAAATCCAGCATTGGAGCAAGTCGTCCCGAAGGAGCGTTTTCAAGGCGTCGAAGACCTTCAGGCTGGCATGCAGTTTCAAGCCAATACCGACCAAGGGCCTGTCTCAGTTCGTGTGGTTAAGGTCGAAGACGACGACGTCACTGTCGATGGTAACCACCCGCTCGCGGGCAAGCACCTAAACTTCAACGTGACGATCCAAGAAGTTCGTGTGGCGACTGAAGAAGAGATCGCACACGGTCAAATTCAACAAGGTGGTGGCTGCTGCGGTGGCGGCGGTGAAGACAAAGAAGGCGGTTGCTGCAATGACGAGCCGAAAGCTGAGGGCGGTTGCTGCAACGACGAGCCGAAAGCCGAGGAGCAAGGCGGCTGTTGCTCTCAATAAGTGAGCCTGCCGACATGGCAAAGCTTGCTCGCTAAGCGCTAATTTTACTTAAGCCCTCGTCTCGCGACGGGGGCTTTTTTGTGTGTAGCTGGGGGTTGCCAAGCTGGCCCCGTCTTCAATACCCGCGATTCGGCGAAAGCCACTTTTCCGTCTTTTCCAGATCAAAACTTTTGCGCTGTGCATAGTCTTCGAACTGGTCTTTGGCCATCGGCCCGACTTGAAAGTATTTGGCTTCAGGGTGGCCAAAGTAGAGACCGCTGACGGCGCTGCCGGGATTCATGGCGAAGCTTTCAGTGAGGCTGGCGCCGGTGTTGGCTTCGGCCTCGAGTAGCTTCCAAATCATCTCTTTTTCGGTGTGGTCGGGCTGGCTCGGGTAGCCAGCTGCTGGACGGATGCCGCGGTATTCTTCTTTGATCAGTTGCTCGTTGCTGAGTGTTTCCTCGGGTGCATAGCCCCAGAGGTCTTTACGCACGCGCGCGTGAGTGTATTCAGCGAGCGCCTCGGCAAATCGGTCGCCAATGGCTTTAACCATGATCGAGTTATAATCGTCCTGTGCGTCTTCGAATTCTTGCGAAAATGTATCCACGCCCTCAATACAGCAGGCGAAAGCACCAAAGGTATCGACTTGGCCGGATTCTTTGGGTGCGACGAAGTCGGCGAGCGCGTAGTAAGTGTCACTTTTTACTTTCTTCTTCTGTTGGCGCAAAGTGTAGAAGGTGCCGATGGTTTGGCCTGCGTCATCATAGAGTTCAATATCGTCGCCCACGGAGTTGGCAGGGAACAGGCCGACTACGCTGCGGGCACGGAAGCGTTTTTCGTCGATGATACGTTTGAGTAAGGCTTGGGCATCAGCCATGATGACGCGGGCTTGTTCGCCGTATTTCTTATGCTCAAGAATTTTTGGATACACCCCTTTGAGCTCCCAGGTCCAGAAGAGTGGCGAGTAGTCGAAGTATTGGCTGAGGTCCTCAAGGTCGATATAGTCGGCAACAGTGATGCCTGGGGCGTTGGGTGCCTTGAGCTGCTGGAACTCCCGAGCCCGAACCTTAAGCCCAACCCTCCGTAGCCCTACCGTAACCCTAACCCTTACCTGCTGGAGCTCATGCCGCGTGGACAGACCGGATTCAGCCGCAGGGACCCAAGCGCGCTGCCCCTCTAGTCGCGCTTGCGATGCGCATGGACGACCGTG
>CAZIMR010000240.1:0-2955 GCA_964540215.1 uncultured Puniceicoccaceae bacterium | reverse complement strand
AGGTGTATTTAATGTGGAAGCCATAACTACTGAAAAGAGAAGATAATCTGTTAAGCACTGCGACTGATAGCAAGAAGGATGCTCATTTGATTTTTTAGACCATAATAATCAAAGCGCGCACTCAACTGACCCGTTCACGCAATCTAAACGCGTTCAATAACTCCATAAAACTCGTTTTTTATGCTCGTACCTCGTTCGGAATTCATTCTATTTCAGCGCGAGAACTGATAATACCTTACTGTATTATGAATAGACAAAAATTGCGGCTGTCGGCCTTTGCACTTGTGCTCGCTTTGTTGCTGATGAGCTTCGTGCTGTTGCTGATCCTCTCGATGGCGACCTTGCTACAAGTTGAGATTCGCGCGGCAAGCAACAGTCTACAAATATTACACGCGCGTGAGAACGCACGCCTTGCGCTGATGCTCGCGATTGGCGAGCTCCAGAAACACGCCGGCCCCGACCAACGCGTGACCGCCCGCGCCGACATCCTCGGCGACGACAATTTCGATCCGTCAACTCGGTTCTGGACTGGCGTGTGGGATACCACCGATCCGACCGCTTCGCCGACGTGGTTAGTTTCGGGAGCAGATGCAAGTCCGCGCATTGCCCCTGCGGTCCCCATCACGATGGAAGTCGGTTTTTCTGCTGCGATTAATAACTCGGACCAATCGAATAACTTTCTGCCGACACAGGTGCCAGCTCAAGACCTCGACCATGGACAGTATGCGTGGTGGATCTCTGATGAAGGCATAAAGGCTGCAACGAGCGTCAACGAAAGGTTACATAACGATCCCGACCCGGTTTCAGTAGGCGACCGCTATTTCGATTACACGCTCAACTCAAATAAGATTTTGCACGCGCGGCATGATCCTAACTTCGACTACAACTTACTATTTGATATTAATGACCCAAATAGCTCAACGAAGGGGCGATTGGACCACGTCATCTCCCAAGACCAAATTGAGATACTCACCGCAAATAAGTCGCAGGACGATCGCGATCTAATTCAAGCGTCGTTCAAACACGACCATACTCTTCGAAACCGTTTCGTGCTGTCTGACCCGAGTAATGGAGGTTTAAAAAAAGATCTGAGCTTTCTCAAAACACTGGACTTGAGTACGACGAGCCAAGCACAGCTTGATGCACTCTACAACGAACCGAACAGCCTAATTACCAAAGGAGCGGTTCAGTTGGTACAATTCAGGGGCAATCCCACGGCTTATCCCAGCGAGGAGATTATCGGGATGCAAATCGGCGAAGATACGGTTGCGGCAACTGAAGCCAGAGCCAATCACTTCGACCTGCTGCCAGTCATCACTGAACTACAAATCAGCTTTGGCATCGCAGCTGAAGATGGTATCGCCACCAACAGTTTGCCAACCGGCAGCGCGGTCTACCTAATATATAAAGCGTATCTGGAACTGTGGAATCCGTACACCATTCCGATTCTGATCGGTGATCACAACATGCCTGATTCTTTAGGGTTTTCAGACATTGCCATCGAAATAGATAATCTACCCTCCTTCAAAATCACCAATAACAATTCGGCCGGTTCAGTAACTGGCTCGATCCCAAATATCCGAATCAGATGGAGTGATCACAGTGAATCTAAAAGACTGCGGCCCGGGATGGTTTTCCGGACAAGTTTGCCGCTCGATTCGGGCAGCAGTAGCAATTCTGATAAAAAAAGTGACAAGAACATCAGTGGCACGATTCAACGAGTCTTAGCGGCAACCATACTCGGCAATCGATCCGATAACTACACGGGCAGATTCACTTTTAGCAACTCTCCCGTCGAGATAAGACTACAGGCGATCAATGCCAGTAATCAAGAGCGAGAGATGCTAACAATAGAGTTAAATAATTACTCCGACTTTACCATCGATTATGATTACAACAGCCACAACAACCGAGCCTCTTGGTTTAAACGTGTGCCCACTTCCGAGACTGGGGCATGGGGCATGAACACTAAATCCCTGGAGGTCCCTGGCTACGCATTTGCATTTCGCTATCGCATGCTAGACGAGCAAGAAGCACCAGGCGCCATTACTGACATTTCAAATTGGCTCTGCGAATACGACATACGTAACCGCTCTATTAGCGTAGATCTTAATTCTTGGAATCTAAACGAGGCATGGACTTCCACTCCGGCCCTACCCTATGACTTCAGCGTGAATGGGGTGAATACTGACCTCTCTTCATTCGAGCCAAGCGAAAGCTTCAAAGGCGACCATTTCTTCCATTACGAAACCTCAAAAAAATATACCGGGCGACGCGACCGAATTGCGCGCTTCATTGATCCACCGATTTGCGAAGTCACTGACCTTGGTGCTTTCAGGAGCCTTAAATACAAAGATTATTCCGCTAACTCGATGGGTAATCCATGGGGCGGCGACCTAAACAGTCATTATGATCGCTATTATTTCTCGACCCTACCAGACCCTAAAATTGTAACGTGGGATAGCGTAACTCCTCTAGCTAACGGTCGAATTGCCCATCACATAGAGATTCCCCAACTCGTCGACCAAGCTGCTGCCGCGCACTTATTTATCGAAAACGGCTTCAATCTAAATTCGACCTCCAAAGAGAGCTGGAAGAGTTTGCTAACGAGCAAAAGCTTTCCTGAAAATACATACGGCTTTCGCTACGAGAAAGCGGGCAATTCCAGTGCGCCGCCATGGGATACACTTACAGCCGCCATTGATCGAATTACCGTCACTCACCCACAGGCAATGATTCATAATTTAAGCGAAAGAGCTAGCGACTCACGCTACAATTTCATCTCGAGAGCAGACAGCAATGGCTACCTCGATGCCTTCAGTATCAACAACACTAATTGGCTCAATTCGCTCCAATACGCTACTTTCTATCAGTCAATTCGAGAGCTCACTAAGGCGGACGTGGAGGCTCTAAGCACTGCCATCGTTCAACAACTGAAAAAGTATTACGAAGAGA
>CAZIMR010000239.1:0-2965 GCA_964540215.1 uncultured Puniceicoccaceae bacterium | reverse complement strand
TGACCCGCTCGTAAACTTGAGCGGATGTGAGGTTGTTGAGCTTACCGAGTTTTCCGGAGGTGAAGCGCTCGTAGTGGCCGAGGTCTAGATCGGTTTCCGCGCCGTCGTCCAACACGTAAACTTCGCCATGCTGAAATGGGCTCATGGTGCCGGGGTCCACATTTAAGTATGGATCGAATTTCTGGATCCGCACTCGCAAGCCGCGTTGTTCAAGTAGAGCTCCAAGGGCGCCGGCGGTGAGTCCTTTGCCGAGCGAGGAAACCACGCCACCGGTGACAAAAATGTACTTCATGTTGTTTGACTGCGTCATAATAAAAAATGGAAGGCTTGCATTTGCCGCCCCGCCTTAGGGCTCGCATTCAATTGGTTGCCCTTTTGGGTTGGCAACCCTTTTTGGGCGAATCTTTAAAAGAAGCTAAGCAATAAGCTAAACTTCTTTTGTGGTGGGTTTGAATTAGATTTATTTTTTTAGCTATAGGCAGCCTGAATTTGTTCGTTTTTGCAAAATACGCAGTGCCGCGAGCTTCTCGGCCTGCTATCTTACGTTAATCGATCCCATTAGGCATACTAATAGAGTGTCATTTTTTGGCAAGTAGTTTGAAAATTCTGCCACTGGTCTTAGTTATCTTTGTAACTTATTATGTCTAGAAGATTATGTGCGCACTGTGTAGCTTTCTGAAATCGACCATTGGTCGAAAAATATTAATGGCCCTCACCGGTCTGGTTCTTGTTTTGTTTGTGCTCGGGCACATGCTAGGCAATTTGCAGATCTTTTTAGGACCTGATGTTATTAACGCATACGCTTACAAGCTGCACGAAGTCATGCCAGTGGCAATGCTCTGGGGGATTCGGCTGTTTCTACTGGCTTGTATCGGGGCGCACATCTGGGCTGCGATTTCGCTCACTTTAGACAATCGCAAGGCGCGTCCGCAGGGCTATGCTCAGAACAAATCGGTGCAGGCGACTTATGCTGCCAAGACGATGCGCATGAGCGGTATTATTTTGCTCGCCTTCATCATCTTCCACATTGCGCACTACACGGCTCGCATCGTTCCGGGCAAGGAGTATAACCAGCAGATCGACGATGTCGTGCTGGTAGAGGGTGGCGAGGCGGTGTTGCACAATGGTGAAGTGGTGATGACTTTCAATGTGAACGACATGATGATCTTCGGCTTTGAAAAGTGGTGGGTTTCAGCCTTTTATGTCATCGCGACTGGCTTGCTCTGCATGCACCTGACTCACGGCGTGAGCAGTATGTTTCAAACGCTCGGCCTGCGTAACCAACTCTGGCGGGCACGCTTGGATCGTTTCGCACTCATCTATGGTGTGGTCGTTTTCCTTGGCTTCGCTGTGATTCCGGTGGCAGCGATGACTGGTATACTTAAAAAGACTGCTCCGACTGGTGAAGCGGTAGAAGTAATCGTTGAACAACTTCCCCACTAGCACCGAATACTAATGAATCTAGATTCAAACATTCCTGAAGGACCGCTCGCTGATAAGTGGTCGAACCATAAGTTTAAAATGAAGCTGGTGAATCCAGCCAATCGTCGTAAGTACAACGTGATCGTGGTCGGTTCTGGTCTTGCTGGCGGCGCTGCCGCGGCGAGTCTGGCAGAGCAGGGCTACAACGTCTCGTGTTTCTGCTATCAAGACAGTCCGCGCCGTGCACACAGTATTGCAGCGCAAGGTGGTATCAATGCCGCCAAAAATTACCAGAACGACGGCGACTCTGTGCGTCGTCTTTTCTACGACACTGTCAAAGGTGGTGATTATCGTGCTCGTGAAGCCAACGTGTATCGGTTGGCCGAAGTCAGTAGCGATATTATTGACCAGTGCGTTGCGCAAGGTGTGCCATTTGCTCGTGAATACGGCGGCATGCTTGCCAACCGTTCATTCGGTGGCGCGCAGGTTTCCCGCACATTCTACGCTCGTGGTCAAACTGGACAGCAGCTACTCCTCGGTGCGTATTCCGCGCTGAGTAAGCAAATCGGTCTTGGTAAGGTGAAGATGTATAACCGCCACGAAATGCTCGATGTGGTGAAAGTCGAAGGCCATGCCAAGGGTGTGATCGTTCGTAACATGATTACGGGCGAAGTTTCCCGCCATGCCGCGGATGCGGTGGTGATGGCGACTGGTGGTTATGGTAACGTATTCTTCCTCTCAACCAATGCACAGGGATGTAACGTGTCTGCTGCGTATCGCGCTCACAAGCGAGGTGCTGGTTTTGCGAATCCTTGCTACACACAGATTCACCCCACTTGTATTCCGGTGCACGGCGACCAGCAGTCTAAGTTGACGCTGATGTCGGAGTCGCTGCGTAATGACGGTCGTATCTGGGCTCCTAAGTCTGCAGAGGCTGCCAAGCAAATTCGCGAAGGTACGCTCGATCCAAATGCAGTTGTCGAGCAAGAGCGCGATTACTTCCTCGAGCGTAAGTATCCAAGTTTTGGCAATTTGGCTCCTCGTGACATTTCTTCGCGTGCGGCGCAGGAGGTTTGCAATGAGGGTCGTGGAGTTGCCTCGTCCGGCCTCGGTGTATACCTCGACTTTCGCGATGCGATTGCCCGCGACGGGCAACCTGCGATCGCCGAGCGTTATGGTAATCTGTTCGATATGTATCAGTGCATCACTGGCGCGGACCCATATTCCACGCCGATGATGATTTTCCCTGCGGTGCACTACACCATGGGTGGTCTGTGGGTGGATTATAATTTGCAAAGCTCGATCCCCGGCATGTTTGTGGGTGGCGAAGCGAACTTTTCCGATCACGGTGCCAATCGCCTCGGTGCTTCTGCGCTGATGCAAGGGCTGGCTGACGGTTACTTTGTTCTTCCTTATACGGTTGGCAACTACCTTGCCGAAGAGGGCATCGCCGCGGCAGGCACGGTCACGACTGAGCATCCTGCATTCGCCGCAGTTGAAGCAGAGGTGCAAGGCCGCATTGAGACACTACTGTCGGTCAACG
>CAZIMR010000238.1:0-2965 GCA_964540215.1 uncultured Puniceicoccaceae bacterium | reverse complement strand
TGGGTACAGCACACCAAGGCAAGGTGCCAACAGTCGCGTTGAGTCGTCAATCGAGTCATATGCAGTTGAAGCAGCTAATGGGTTCGCTGGCACGTGCGGTTGCCGAGGAAGCTTACGAGGACGCCGCTAAATTCCGTGATCAAATCAAAGAGATCAAAGAGTTAAAAGAGGCGGGAGCTTTGGAGGTCTCGCCTAAATGATCGAATCACTCATCAATGATGAGCGCGCCGAATTGACCCAGGCCGTCAAGAAGGCGGCCCCGGTTGTACTTAGCACTCGTATTCGTCTGGCCCGAAACTTGGTCGGTCAGCCATTTCCTGAACGTGCGGATGTCTTGCAGCGCCGCGAGGTACTCACCCGATGTGCAGATCAATTGGGTGCGCTGCCGCAGATGAACAAAGGCAGCTTTTTTGACATCGCCGATTTATCTGTTCTGGAGAAGCAAGTGCTGGTCGAGCGACACCTGATCAGTCGAGAACTGTGCGACGGCGAAGCAGGCACTGGGGTTTACATTAATAAAGGACAGACTTGTTCGGTAATGATCAACGAGGAGGATCATTTGCGAATCCAGTTTTTAAAGGCAGGCTTCAATTTGAAATCAGTCTGGAAATTAATCGATACCTTTGATTCTGAGTTGGAAAAGACTATTGATGTAGCGTTTTCTGAAGATTTCGGCTACTTGACGGCTTGCCCTACAAACTTAGGTACTGGGCTACGTGCGTCCGTGATGATGCATCTGCCAGGGCTGGTGATCTCTGGCCAGATGGAGCGCGTGATTCGTGCGGTCAGCCAATTGGGCATTACCGTACGTGGTCTCTTCGGTGAAGGTTCGGATGCCAGTGGCCACATTTTTCAGATTTCAAATCAACAGACATTAGGCCAGAGTGAATCCGAGATTTTGGAAAGTCTGGCGAATGTCCTAAAAACAGTGATTGATCATGAGTTGAACGCACGCTTCAAGTATCTCGAAGAAAGTCGTGCGAAGTTGCTCGATCAAATTGGCCGCGCCTTTGGTGTACTGAAGAATGCACATGTCATCGCTTCGGATGAAGCGCTGAATTTACTTTCCTTCATCCGCTTAGCGGTCGATTTCGGCATGTTGCCAGAAGCGAATCGCGCCGACGTCGATCGACTAGTGATCGAGAGCCAGCCCGGCCATGTGCAATATGCAGCGCAAGAGGGGATCGCGCCTGATGCGCGCGACATTGCGCGTGCGGATAAACTGCGCAAAGAATTTTCAAACCTACCAGCTCTAGATTTTGACAAATTGCAAGATCAGGAGTAATCATTAGCCAACGACACTAAAAATGGAACCAATGAATAACTTTACCCCGCGAGCTCAACAAGTTCTCGCTCTGGCTCGAAAGGAAGCGGACCGCTTCCACCATAATTACGTGGGCACCGAACACTTATTGTTAGGCCTAATTAACTTAGGGCAGGGAGTTGCTGTGAACGTACTTCAAAAGATGGGGCTCGACCTACAGACTGTGCGTGCTGCAGTAGAAAAACAAGTCGGCACGGGGCCAGAGAGTAAGCCGTCTGGGAATATTCCCTATACGCCTCGGGTTAAAAAAGTGTTGGCGCTGGCCGGAAAAGAGGCCAAGGCGCTGAACCATTCCTATGTCGGCACAGAGCACATTTTACTCGGGTTGTTGCGCGAGGGTGAGGGCGTTGCTGCACGTGTGCTTAAATCACTCGAAGTTGATATTGAGCGCTGCCGTAATGAGATTCTCGCAGAACTCGATCCCAATTTCTCCGGAGAGCCGGAAGAGGCTGCCGCTGGGCCAGGGGCTTCGGATGAGAAGAAAGAATCCAAGACGCCTGCGCTGAAAGCCTTTGGTCGCGATTTAACCGAGATGGCAAAGAAGGGCGAACTCGATCCAGTGATCGGGCGCAAAGACGAGATCCGCCGTGTGGTTCAGATCCTGTGCCGTCGTACGAAAAGTAATCCAGTACTGATCGGTGAAGCGGGCGTGGGTAAGACTGCGATCGTGGAAGGCTTGGCTTTGGAAATTGCCTCAGGTGTCGTGCCAGAAATTTTGGTTGATAAACGTGTGATCACACTCGACCTAGCACTCATGGTCGCTGGCACGAAGTATCGTGGTCAGTTTGAAGAGCGTATTAAGGCGGTGATGGATGAGATTCGCCGCGCCAAGAATGTGATTATCTTCATTGATGAGCTGCATACTATTGTAGGTGCAGGTGCTGCCGAAGGCGCAATGGATGCCTCGAATATCTTTAAGCCGGCATTGAGCCGGGGTGAGCTGCAGTGTATCGGTGCCACCACTCTTGCGGAATATCGTAAATACATTGAAAAGGACAGTGCCTTGGATCGCCGCTTTCAGTCGGTCAAAGTCGAAGCTCCTTCAGTCGAAGATACGATTTTGATCCTAAAGGGCATCCGCAATAAATATGAAGACCACCATAAAGTGAAGTTCACTGACGGTGCGCTGGAGGTAGCCACTAAATTATCGGAACGCTACATCACGGCTCGTTTCTTACCGGATAAAGCAATCGACATCTTGGACGAAGCAGGTGCCCGTGCACGTATCGAGTCGCTGAAGCGTCCGCCTGAAATCGAGGAGATGAACACTACGATTGAAGATGTCTGCGCGAAGAAGGAAGATGCGATTGGCGGGCAGCACTTTGAGCAGGCCGCTAAATTCCGCGACGAAGAAAAGCAACTACGTCAAAAACAAGTCGATATTATTGAGGAGTGGAAGAAGAGCCGCGAAGAGACCAAAATCGTGGTGGACGAAGAGGATATGATCGAAGTCGTCGCTGCGTGGACGGGTATACCGCTGTCACGTATGGAGCAGAAAGAAAGCAAAAAGTTGCTTAAGCTCGAGAGTCATTTACAGTCTGAGGTCATTGGTCAAAATATAGCCACCGAAGTTGTCTCCAAGGCGCTTCGACGTTCTCGTGCTGATCTAAAAGACCCGCGGCGTCCGATTGGTTCATTTAT